>JBBRIN010000169.1:0-7323 GCA_038221115.1 Tepidisphaerales bacterium | reverse complement strand
CAAAGATTTGAAATCGGATACACCGGGAAATCATGAAGATAACGCTTGTAGCGCAACGACTCACCCAATGCCATCAGGCGATTTGCATTTGCGAGTAATTGCAATCCGGCTGTTGTCGTTTTCCAGTGCGATCCGCCTGCTACAGTGAACATGCGGCCCTTCCAATTGAAGGGCTCGACGTTGCCCGAACTGCCTTGAGCGTCCAAGCCGCCATGCGTCAGTATCTTGTACTTCTTCGCGACGCGAGCTAAGTCCTCGACCTCCTCTGAAGTCATCGGCCTTAGCTCCTTCCCATCGGTGCTTTCGAGCCATCCGTACTGTGTCGCACCCTCTTCCCCAACCTCCTTCGTGCGATACTGCGCGCGAAACTTTACGCGCGTGCGGTCCCTAGCGTACCAAACCAAATAGTCCGCGACGTTGGACAACAAGTTCGGACTGAAGCCGCTTGTCTTTGAGAAAGTAACGATCGAACAGAAGTTCTCCTTCCCAAAGACTTCATCCATCACCTCGCGCACATGATGCAGGTTCTCATCGCTAATCTGCACAAAGCACGACCCACTCTCGTGTAGCAATTCTTTCGCCAGCAGCAGCCGGTCGCGGAGGTAGGTCAGGTAGGAGTGAATCCCCAGCTCCCATGTGTCGCGGAAGGCCTTGAGCGTTTCCGGCTCCAGCGTCAGGTCATCATCCGCCCCGTCCTTCACATCCCGCTTATTCGTGAACGGCTGAAAGTTCGACCCATAGCGGATGCCATACGGCGGGTCGATATAGACCATCTGCACCTGCCCGCCCATCCCCTCCTTTTCCAGCAGCGAGTTCATGACCAGCAGCGAGTCGCCGGCGATCAGGCGGTTCTTCCAGCCGAGCGGCTTCTTGTGGTCGTAGAACGGGAACTCCTCGCGGAGTGGGCGGTTTTCTTCGGGCCGGCCGAAGAGGGGAAGCTGTTCCGGGTGTTTGCCATTGCCGTTTTTAGCCTTCACCGCCTCCATGATCGTGCGCGGGTCGATGCGCTCGTGGACGTGCAGACTGACGGTGGGGATCTCGAAACTGGTTCGCTCCGCCTTGCCCGCCCAGACGAGTTGCGGATCGAGGTGCGGGTCGTAAGCGTACTGCTTCGCCGGCGGGCGGGCGTGCCGCCCCTCCTCTGCCGGCGCGATCGGATCGGTCTCCGGCGTGACCAGGCCGACGGGCGGTATGTTGGCCCGCGTCTTGTCCTTGTGTTCGTATTGCTCGATGGGCTTCTTGCCGGTCGTCTTCTTACCGGCCCTTCCCGATGTGACGTCGGTTTTTTTTGACTTCAAGGATGGCCCTCGTGAGAGTGGTCCAGAAGTATACGGATATGACCCCCGTCGTCACACTCCCGCATCCTCCCGCGCCGCTCCCGCGCGGAAGTGACCGCCAAAGACCTACCCCACCACCACTTGCAGCCCCTCGCGCGGAAAATGCATCGTCACATGCAACGCCCCTCCCTGGACCCCGAAAAACAGGCGGCATAAGCCCATAAAACACAAGCCATTATGCCGCAAAGCAACATTACGACAAAAACACTCAAAAAACGTTGCGTTTCGTTGCAAAACGATGCATCGCCCCCTTCCCAACGTAATCCCCATCTCCTCAAACCATCATTTCCCCGCCTTCGCCCCCTCCACCGCCCCCCCGACCCCCAGCGGCTTGCGACTCGAATCATCCGTCGGGTCATCCACCCGCGGATAGTCTCGCCACAGCCCCCGCAGCATCTCGGGCATGATGGCCCCGCCTTGCTTGCCGTTGTGCGTGCCGATGCCCCAGGTCCAGGCCACGTCGTAGTGTTTCTGCGTGAGGGCTTCGGCCATCTTGATGTTCTGGGCGTGCCAGTCCCAGGCGGGGTCGTACTTGCCGTTGCGGATGCCGCGGTTGTCGTTGACGCCGTCCTGGAGGAAGACGCGGATGGGCTTGACGTCGGACTTGAGGATGAGGTCGGGGTAGACGTGTCCGCCGCGGATGTTGGTGAAGGAGCCGATGGTGCTGATGACTTTGCGGAACTGGTCGGGGCGCTGCCAGGCGACGGTGAAGGCGCAGATGGCGCCGCTGCTGGCGCCGGCGATGGCGTGGTCTTCGGGCTTGTCGGAGAGGTTGTAGTCCTTCTTTAACAGCGGCATCAGCTCGTCGATGATCAGCGTGGCGTACTTGTCGTCGAGCGTGTTGTATTCCATGCCGCGGTTGTTGGTCTTGTCGCCCCACTCCTTGTCGGTGGATTCGGTCTGCTGGGGCGTGTGGCCGGGGTTGATGAACACGCCGATGGTGACCGGCATCTCGCGGCGATAGATCAGATTGTCCAAGACGGTGGGAATGCGCTGGTCGCCTTTCGGATTGATGAAGGCATGGCCGTCCTGGTAGATCATCAGGCTGGCAGGCGTCTTCCCGTCGTATTGCGCCGGAACGTACACCCAGTAATTGCGCGAGGTGTTGGGCCACACCTTCTTGCTTTCGAGCGCGAGCGGCCCGATGAGTTTCCCCTTCGGCACCCCAGGCTGCTCCATCGAGTCCGGGCCCAGGTGATACAGCTCGTCGAACGGCCCGGCGAGCAGCGGAAGGGTGAGGGAGATAAGCAGCGCGGTGAGGAGAGTTCGCATGGCGAAAAGATGGCCTTAGTGCGTCGCGAAGGCAAGAGCAGATCGCGCCAAGATCGCCAGGATTCAAATGCTTTTGCTTCTCCTTGGCGGCCTTGGCGCACTTGGCGATCTTGGCGCAAATCCGAATGTCGTCACCTCGCTTTAGCCAGGGGGATTTGCGGGATCGCAATTGCTGCCGCCGGGGCGGGCGTGGGGAGCGTGGGTTCGTCCAGCAGCGTCGGCGTGACGAAGAAATACAGATCGGTGAGCTGCCGTTGCGTGCGGTGGTTTTTGAACATCCAGCCGAGGACGGGGATATCACCGAGTCCGGGGACTTTTTCCTCGCGGGTGGTGAGGCGCGACATGCGCAGTCCGCTGATGACGAGGGTGGAGCCGTTTTCGACGGTGACCGCCGTCTCGGCTTCGCGGGCGTCGATGATCGGGTTCATCAGAAACTGCTGCGGGTTGGAGCCTTCGAGCGTGGGGACCGGGGTGAACCCGGAAACGGAGGAGACGATCGAGATGGTGTGGAGTTTGATCCGATCGCGGCCGACCGATTGCGGCGTGATGTAGAGCTGCACGCCGACCGGCTTGTAGGTGGTCGATGCCTGAAGCACGTTGTTCAGGAAGTTGGCCGTCTGGATCGGAAGCTCCTGGCCCGCCAGCATGTACCCGGTCTGCCCGGCGGCGACCGTCATGCGCGGGCTGGAGACCATGCGGATGAGCCCCTCATCGGCGAGGATTTGAAAGCTGGCGTCGAGCGTGATGCCCGCCTTCTCGAACACCTTCACGAGCGACACGACCGATCCCACACCCGGCGCAGCGGCCGCTGCGGCGGTGGCCGTGCTCGCGACGGCGTTGGCGTCAAACAGCGAGATGCCGGTTTGGCTGTTGTCCGCACCAACGTGTTTGGCCAGCACTTTGGCGCCCTGTTGAAGGTTGAAATCGCGGCTCACCTCGAAGATGCGCGCGGCGATCTCGACCTGCCGCGGCGCGACGTCCAGCTTCGACAGCAGATCCAGCACCGGCGACTTCATCGACCGCTCGCAGGTGACGATCACGGTGTTCTCTTTGGGCAACGGCATCACGCTGCCGGCAGGGCCCATCTGCTGCTGGAGCACGGTGACAAGCGGCCCGAGGTCCGGCGGGGTGATGGCGACGCTTCGCCGGGCGGTGACGGGGTCGCGGCTGGAGACAACGCTCGTGCCCCCGTAGTTTCGCAGGCTCCAGATGATGCGGATTTTGCCGTCCATCAGCGGGACGACTTCGACCGGAAGGCCCTCTTCCGAGAAAATCGGCACGTCGGCCGTATCGGTGATCGGCGGCCCGTCGATGACGACGACAGGGCGCGTTGCGGCGGGTTGGGTCGAAGGGCTGGCGCTCTGAGTGGTGGCCGTGTTCACCGCGACGCGCACATGGCCCTGAATGATCGCTCCGTGCATGGCGGGGCCCTGAGCCCCCGCCTTTCCGGGGACGGCGGCAGGCCGCGTCGTCGCCGAGCCCTCTCCCCGGTGATCCATGAAAAATTGTTCGCTCGGCGTGCCGGGGCCCTTGCGCTCGATCACCTGCCAGCGCACTTCAGTAAGCTGGCGGTCGGCTTCGTGAAGGGCCGCGCCATCGCGAGCGGGATCATCCGAGACGAGCGGCGAGACACCGCCGGGATTGGCAGGCGCAGGAGCCGGATGATTCGAACAACCGAGCTGACAGGCGATGGCCAGCAAAAGGGTCGTTGGGAATCTGCGAATCAGGCGGCCCGTCCCCCTGCCGTCGCTGAAATACTCCAACTCCGTCATCCGTTCTCCGCGAGCTCCTTCCCCGTAACCAATGCAACTGCGTACAAGGTTATCGGCACCCGCGGAAACATCGGTCCACACGTTCTGGGGCAAAAGGGCTGGGGTCTCGCGACTAAGTCATGAGAAACAGCCGGTTTATGAAAATGTTAAGAACAAGTGACGAAATCGCCGCACGCAGAGTTATCGGACGTGGGCGCGTTACGATTGCTTTTCGTAGGTGCCGTCAGATGTCTTCTTGTACTTGGTCAGCCCCGCCTGACGGAGTTCGCTGTCGCCGACCGCGCCCTTGCCGATGGTGGGCACGCAGATGATGCGCTCGATCGGTTGACCGGTTTTCGGGTGATATGCGAGGGGGGCGTCGTGGATGGATTGGGAGATTTCGAAAATGTCCTCCGGTTTGTGGGAGGTGCGTTTTGGGATGACGCGGTAGACGTACACGGGCATGTCAATTCTCCGGTGAATTATGTTACCCCGCCGAGAGGGTGCCGGGTACGGTAAGAGCATGGCGGATCTGGATCACCCCGGCATGCCGACGTTGGGATATGCGCCCCGGCCCGCGCGGAGAACGCGGCAATGGCGCTGGGCGGCGAGCTTCCTGCTTTCGGCGGCGGCGGTGGCGGCGGGGTGGCACTGGCACCGAGAGGTTTACGAGCGGGCAGCGCTGAAGTACTGGCAGCGGCGGGCGATCGCGGAACTGCCGCCGGACGGCGCGACGGCCTATGAGACGGAGCCCATTCGGGCCCGGAAGCTGATTGCCGGCGGCGGATACATCGCAACGGCGCGGCCCTTCGTACACGCGCGCGACGGTGAGGAGGCATCCGAAGACGGACAAGTGGGATCGACGGCACCGGCGGCCGCTTACAAATCGAAGGCCTGGACGCACGTTCCCAAATGGACTGGCGGAATGTCCGCGCTGATGTCGACGCGGTCACCGGCCGCGACTGGCGCGGATTGCACGGCATTCCTCGGGCGGCTGACGAGTCCGGGCGGCGAAGAACGCATCGTGTGGATCGAGGCGCGCGAGTTCGTCGAATACGGCAACGCCGAGCCCACTCGGGGCTTTGTCTTTGACCTGTATATTCTCACGCCGGTGAAGGTTTTTGGAAGTGGCGGCGCGTTCGCTCACTCGATGGGAACGACATATCTCGGCGATTTTCAGTTGGAGGAGCATCCGCGCCTGCTGTATGGACGAACCGACCCGCACGATCGCGCGCGATTGACGATCGATATGGTGGGCGAGAACCGGCTGGGATGGCGGGCGTGGTGGAAGCTGAACGATGGCGAAACGCTCACGCCCGGGAGCGAGCAGTTGGAGGATCGGCCGTGAACGTGCGTCGCGCTTGCGGAGTCTAGTCCTCCGGTTTCTCACCGGCATCGGCCATCTTCACGCGGTTTCATACGGCAGAGGGTAGGCTCGAAGGGCCGTCGTGTGAGACGAGGGGTTGCCGAACTAATTGCCTGCGCGGGGAACAACGAGCGGCCCCGCCCAGGCGGCATCTTCGGCCGCGAGAGGCGGATTCAACGGCTCGGCATAATCGATGTCGTCATAACGTCCTTTGCGAAATGCTTCGTCGACCAGACCCTGCAAATCCAAGGTAATATCCTTATCGCTCGATCGCAGCGGTATGCGAATCGTGGGCAGCCGCGATCGAAGTGGGGCCGCGTAATACTCCAACTGTTCCGGCTTGTCGGCACGATGCGCGCAGGCGTGGTACGTCGCGCGAAATTGCGGGGCAAGAAGGTCCGGCGTTGCCAGCGTCACCGGCTCCCCACCGCGCAGCAGATCGATCTCGACGACGTTGACGCTTGCCTTGAGGCACTCGGATCGCTTGCGCAAGTATTCCCGGCGGCCGGGGCCGGAGCGCTTATTCGAACGACTGATCAATTCAATCGATGTCACCACGCGCCCTCCGGTGGCCACGTCAATGATGTCCAGATATCTCTCGTTGACCTCCATGTGCGGGAGATGAATGATGATCGGCTCCGGCTCGATTAGAACATCAGAGCCAGACCCGGCGGATGTAAAATCGGAATCGGCCGTGGAAGCCGCGGGAGCGGCCGCGACCGTTTTGTAAACGTGGACGTCCGGCGAAAACGCGCGGCGAACATGCGGAAGCACTTCGTCCACGGTCTCTATGAACACGCGCGATTGCATGCGGGCGCGAAGATCGTCGGGGAGACGATCCTGAATCGAATCGCGAGTGTAGGTGGCCAGCGCCGCGTGAAAATCGTCCCACCGTCTCTCCAGGTAGGGGTTCATCCCCGGGAACGGATTCTCGCTGGCTGGCATGGCGTTATCCTACCAGATTGCGCGGCATGGAGCCGATCATTCCACCGTTAGCTCCGGCGCCGGCTCGCTGAGGTTCCGCAGGCTCACCTGACCAGCCAGATTCCGCACGATCGTCTCCAATTCGTCCCGCAGCGTGGGATCGGTCGTGAAATTGGCGGTCGGGTCTCCCGCGTCGCTGTTCACGCGTAACGCTGCGTGCGCGTGAATCGCGCCGAGGAACGGCAGGTTTAACCGCTGCGCCGCCCGCTCAGCGCCGCCGCTGCCGAACAGGTCGCCGCGCATGTTTTCGACGACGCCGAGGATGGGGGCGCCGAGTTGCTGGAACATCCGCGCGGCTCGAACCGCGTCATCGAGCGCGACCTGCTGGGGGGTGGCGACGATCACCGCGCCGGCGAGCGGCAGGAGCTGGCACAGCGTGAGGGGGACGTCGCCGGTGCCGGGGGGCAGGTCGACGATCAGGTAATCCAGATCCGGCCATTCGGTGTTGTCGCTGAACAATTGCTTGAAGGCGCCGTGGGCCATGGGGCCGCGCCAGATCAGGGGCTTTTCGGTTTCGACGAGGGCTCCGATCGTGATGGCGTGGATGCCGTGAACAAAAAACGGCATGATCTTGTTGCCGCGAACCTGCGGGGGCAGGCCCTTGAGCGCCAGC
>JBBRIN010000168.1:0-7373 GCA_038221115.1 Tepidisphaerales bacterium | reverse complement strand
CCACATCGCGGTGATCGACCGTTCGCAGGGAAAAGTAATCCAGACGTGGCCGGTACGAGAGGCAAAGTCGAACGTGCCGATGGCGCTGGACGAGGCGCACCACCGTCTGTTCGTCGCCTGCGACCCCGGACGGTTCATCGTCTTCAACACCGATACAGGGGCGAGCGTAAGCAGTCTGCCGATCAAAACCGAAGCCGACGGGATTCAATACGATCCGCGTCGGCGTGCCGTGTACGTCTCGTGCGGAGCAGGGTTTCTTCAGACGATCGCTCAACACACGTCGGACTCGTACGTTGTCGTGGAGACGCTGGCGACGGTGGCGGGCGCGGGCACGTCGCTATTCGTTCCGGAGATCGATCGGCTGTTTTTGGCGGTGCCGCGGACGAAAGAGGCGCCGGCGGCGATCCGCGTTTATCGACCGGAAGGCCCTCCCCCGGAGTGCCGGAGGAGGGGACGGGAATTTCGGGAATCAAGATGACCGACGCGACCGCCACCCATTGGATCATTCTCTTCGCAATCCTTTTACCGGGTTGTGCGCAGTTTCAATCCCGACCGCTCGCGCCCGGACGCGTGGTGGCGGAATTGGAGGCTCGACAACTGGATGATCCGGCGCTGAAGACGTTTTTGGAGAAGAACCTCGGTCGGTCAATGGATGCGTGGCCGGTTGTGAAGTGGGACGGGAAGCTGCTGACGCTCGTCGCGCTGTATTATCACCCCGACATGGACATGGCGCGCGCGAAATGGGGAACGGCGCGGGCGGCATTGGGTGCGGCGGGCGAGCGGCCGAACCCGACGGTGAGCATCTCGCCGGGCTACAACACGAACACGTTCAGCCCGTCGCCCTGGCTGGGGACGGCCAACATCGACATCCCGATCGAGACGGCGAACAAGCGCGGATACCGGATCGCGCAGGCCCAGCACAACATCGTGGCGGCTCGGGCGAACCTGTTTGGGACTGCCTGGCAGGTGCGCAGCCGGGTCGAGCGAAGCGCGCTGGATTACATCGGCATCAACCAGACGGCGGAACTACTTCGACAACAGCAGGCGTCTCAGGAGCAGATCGTGCGGCTCCTGGAGTTGCAGCAACCGAACGGCAACGTGCTGCCGACGCTGGTGACTCAGGCGCGAATCGCGTTGCGGGGGATTCGCCTTTCGGCGTTGGAGGCGCAGCGGCAACGAGCGGAGGTCAAGGCTCAACTGGCGGATGCGTTGGGATTGACGATAGCGGCCATAGGGGACATCGAATTGGATCAAACTCTTGCCGCGGAGATGGCGCCGGTGGTCCCGTCTGTGGATGCTCGCCGGGAAGCGTTGACCGGACGTTCGGATGTTCTGGCCGCACTGGCGGATTACGCGGCGTCTCAAGCGGCGCTGCAACTGGAGATTGCCAAGCAATATCCCGACGTACATCTCGGACCCGGATACGAGTTCGATCAGGGCGACAACAAGTACTTTCTCGGGCTTGGGCTGACGCTGCCGATCTTCAATCAGAATCAGGGCGCGATTGCCGAAGCGCAGGCACGACGCGTGGAGGCAGCGGTCCGATTCACCGCGCTTCAGGCGAAGGTGATCGGTGAAGTCGATCGGGCGGTGCTCGTGTATGAGGCGGCCCGGCAGAAGTTTGAAGCGGCCCGCGAACTGACGATCGACGTGCAGACGCAGCGCAAGGCCACGCAGGCGGCATTCGACGCCGGCGACATCTCGAAGCTGGAACTGATCGGCGTGCAACTGGAATTGCAAACCAACGAGCAGGCCAGCCTGGAGGCGACGCTCAAGGCTCATCAGGCGCTGTTGGCGATTGAGGATGCGATGCAGCGGCCGTTGGGCGTTGCCGAGCGGGCGCTGACGGAGTGGCCGCGGAGTCCGTTCCCTTCACCGGAGAAGCAAACGCGATGAAAGCGATTCAGACGGTTATTGGAAGCGTCGTGGGGATGGCCGTGCTCGGCGGGGTATGGGTTGTCACCCTGCACGGGGAGTGGCTCAAGCCGCACGCACAGACCGAAGAGGAGAAGCCTGCGGAGACCGATGTGGCGGTGAGGACGGCGGCGATTTCCCGGGCGACGCTGAGGCAGTACGTGGAAGGGTATGGGGCGGTGGAGCCGGAGCCGGGGTCGGGGGGTAAGCCGTCGGCTGGGGCTGCGATCGCGGCGCCGTCGCCGGGGATGGTTGCGGGGGTGTTGTGTGAGATCGGGCAGCGGGTGGAAAAGGACGCGGTGCTGATTCAATTGGACGATCGGCTGGCCAGGGCGCAGGAGGAGCAGGCGTTGGCGATGCTGGAATCGGCGAAGGCGACGTTGTCGAAGCTGAAGAGCATGCCGCGCCCCGAGCAGTTGGAGATCGCGCGGCTCACGGTGGAGAAGGCGAACATTTCGGTGGGGCTCACGGAGAAGAATTACGCGCGGCAGCAAAAGCTGGCTCCGGAACAGGTCGCGTCGGCAAAGACGCTGCAGGCGGCCGAGGCGGAGATGAATGCGGCGAAGGTGGATCTGCAGACGGCCGAGAAGCAACTGGCGCTGCTGAAGGCGTCGCCGACGCCTGAGGAGCTTGGTGAGGCGAACGCCAAGCTGCGCGAGGCGGAGCGAACGGTGTCGGTTGCGCAAACGCAGGCGAGCCTGCTGAAGATCACTGCGCCGATGGCGGCGACGGTGCTGCGGGTTGCGGTAAACAAGGGGGAGGCGGTCGATCCGACGAAGGTGTTGGTCGAGTTGGCGGCACTGGACCGGCTGACGGTGAACGCGACGGTGTCCGCCAGACAGTTGTCGTCGCTGAAGCCGGGAATGGCGGCGGAGGTGCGGGTGATTGAGATGGCGGCTGGTTCGGGAGGAGGCGAAGCGAGCGCGGCGACCAAGCCGGCGGCCGGTGGCAGTGCGGACTCGATCGCGGGTGTCGTGAAGTTGATCGGTTATCAGGTCGATCGGAAGACGGACACGGTGCAGGTGTGGGTGAGCCTTCCGGCGAATGCGGGGGTGCGCCCCGGTCAGTATGCCCGCGTGCGGATCATCACGGACGAGCACGCCGATCGGCTGGCGGTACCGGTGGACAGCGTGGTGACAGACGCCGATGGGAATAGCGTGGTCGCGCTGGTCGTGGGGAACAAGGCCGCTCAGAAGCGCGTGCAGGTTGGACTTCGGGATCGCAACCTGGTGGAAGTCGAGGCGGAGGGCTTGAAGGAGGGGGACGCGGTCGTGAGCGAAGGGGCGTACGGCCTGCCGAAGGAAACGAAGATCCACGTCATCGGGGGCTGAGGCATTCACGGCGCGTCGGAGTCCGACGAACACGCTTGCGGGAAACATTATGAATCGAGAGTTGACCGCCGCCCGAACGTCGCTTGTCGGCCGGTTCGCCACGCACCATGCCAAGGGAGTTTTGTTCATCGCGTTTGCGCTGTGCCTGGCGGGTTTCTATGCGGCGACGTCGATCTCCTCGTCGGTGTTTCCGCAGACGAACTTTCCGCGCGTGGTGATTCTGGTGGATAACGGCGTGATGCCATCGGACGAGATGGTCGCCACGATTACCCGGCCGATTGAAGAGGCGATGAAGGACATCCCCGGCGCGGTGAGCGTGCGCTCGACGACGGGGCGGGGATCGGCGGAGGTGAACATTTTTTTCACCTGGAACGTGGACATGATCCAGTCGGAGCTGTTCGTCCTGAGCCGGCTGAACCAGGTGCGGACGGTGCTGCCCGCGACGGCGGCGACATCGGTGTATCGGCTGACATTTTCGGCGTTTCCGATCTGCGGGGTGAGCCTTACGAGCAATACGCGGGATGTGACGAGCCTGTGGGAGACGGCCCGGTACAACATCAAGCCGCGATTCTTGCGAATTCCGGGCGTGGCGCGCGTGGATCTGGTCGGCGGTCGCACGCCGGAGTATCACGTCGTGGTCGATCCGACGCGATTGCAAGCGTTGAGCCTGAGCCTGACGCAGATCACCGATGCGCTTCAGAAGAGCAACCTGGTTGCGTCGGCCGGTCTCACCGAAGAGAACCACACGCTTTATTTGACGCAGGTGGATGGCCGCGTTCATAGCCTGGACGACATTGCCAATTTGACGATCGCCGCGCCGGAGGGGCACCCGGTGCGGATCAAGGACATCGCCACGGTGCGGCCCGGGCCGGAGCCGGTCTTTAACAAGGTGACGGCAGAGGGGGTGAACGCGGTGCTGCTGAACATCCGCAGCCAGCCGGATGGCAGCACGCTTCAGATCGCCGATCAACTGAAGGAGGAGATCAAGCAGCTTTCCAAAGACCTGCCGCCGGACATGAAGATCGCGTTTTTCTACGACCAATCGCTGCTGGTGCGCGCGTCGGTGGGGAGCGTGTGGGAGGCGATTCTGTTCGGGCTGATCCTGTCGGTCATCATCCTGTACGCGTTCCTAAAGAACTGGGGGACGGTGCTGGTGGCGACCGTCGTGATTCCGGTCACGGTGTTGATCACGCTGGTGGCCATGCGGGTGATGGGGATGACGTTTAACCTGATGACGCTGGGCGGCATTGCGTCGGCGATCGGGCTGGTGATCGACGACGCGATCGTGGTCGTGGAGGCGATATACACGAAGATGAGCGAGAGACGTCCGCGGCTGGAGGCGGTGCAGGAGGCGATCGGGGACATCTTTATGCCGCTGGTGGGTTCGACGCTGACGCCGGTGGTGGTGTTTATTCCGCTGGCGTACCTCGAAGGATTGACGGGCGTTTTCTTTCGCGCCCTGGCAATGACGATGGTGGTGTCGCTGTTGATGTCGTTGGTTCTGGCGATCACGCTGACGCCGGCGCTGGCGCCGTGGATCATCCGGATCAAGCCGTCCGGCGTGGGTGGTCATGCCCACAGCGAGGAAGGCGGGTTTCTCCTCCGGCGGATCATCCGGCTGTATGAGTTCGCGGTTCGCCGCGCGTTGCGACACCGCTGGATCACGGTGGGGGTTCTGGCGTTCTTCGTGTTGGGCGGGATCGCGATCTACGGCCGGCTGCAAAGCGATTTTCTGCCGGAGATGGATGAGGGGGGCTTCGTCATCGACTACAAGTCGCCGCCGGGCACGAGCCTGGACGAGACGAACCGGCAATTGCTCCAGGCGGAGCAGATTCTGCGGAAGATAGCGGAAGTGGACAGCTATTCGCGGCGGACGGGGGCGCGGTTGGCACTTGCGATCGCCGAGCCGAATACGGGTGACTTTTTAGTAAAGCTTAAAACCAAGCGTTCGCGTTCAACCGAAGAGGTGATCGCCGAATGCCGTCAGAAGTTTCACGAGACGGTTCCCGGCGTCGATTGGGACTTGCACGGGATTCTCGGCGATCTGATCGGCGACCTGACCTGGTCGCCCAAGCCGATCGAGATCAAGCTGTTCTCGACCGACATCGAGATGCTCAAGAAGAAGGCCCCGGAAATCGAGGAGATGCTCAAGAAGGTGCGAGGTGTGGTGGACACGTTCGATGGGTTGGTGATCACGGGCCCGGCGATCAGCCTCAGAGTACGATCGGAAGACGCGGTGCGATATGGCATGGACGCCGACGACATCGCGCGGCAGGTCAACACGGCGCTGCTCGGCCAGACGGCATCAACGGTCCTCAACGGCGACCGGGTCGTGAACATTCGGGTTCGGGTGGACCCGTCGCGCGTCGATCGTCTGGCCACGTTGCAGGAGCTGCCGATCCGCGCACCCGGCGGGACGGTGGTGCCGCTTTCGCAGGTCGCGGACGTCCACGAGGAACCGGGACAGCTCGAACTGCGGCGCGAAGACCTGCGTCAGGACGTAGCGGTGTCGGCGCGGCTTGAAGGGCGCGACCTGGGCAGCGCGATGGACGAGATCAAGGCGAAGCTGAGCAAAGACACGTCGCTTCCGCCGGGGACGATCGAGTATGGCGGTTTGTATCAGCAACAGTTGGAATCCTTTCACAATCTGTTGGTGGTGTTGGCGATGGCGGTGCTGCTGGTGTTCACCGTTCTGCTGCTGGAGTTCCGGACGTTCATCGAGCCGCTGGCGATTGTCGCCGGGGCGGTGCTTGCGCTGCTGGGCACGGTGTTGGCGTTGTGGATTACGGGCACGAGTCTGAACATCGTCTCGTTTCTGGGGGCGATCATCGGCGTCGGGATCGTCGCCAAGAACGGCATCCTCATGTTGGATTTCGTATCGCACCTTCGCGCGGGTGGTGAAACGCTGGAGGAGGCGCTGGTACTCTCGGGCCGACGCCGGCTGCGGCCGGTGCTGATGACGTCCCTGGCGGCGGCGTTAGGGATGCTTCCGCTGGCGTACGGCATCGGTTCGGGTGCGGACACGCTCAAACCGCTGGCGATCGCGGTGATCGGGGCGTTGTGTTTTTCGGTGCTGCTGTCGCTGGTGGCGACGCCGACGATTTACTTCCTGTTGAGCCGACTGATGACACGGCCGTCCAAGAGCGAGCCGAATGAGGTAGAGGCGTGATGGGTTCGATCGCGGATGGTGATGGCTTTGGGATAAATGGTTTGGGGTGGCGGGCTGCTTGACGCGGCTCGCGAGCGAGACCGGCTAAACAATTCGGATGGATGCACTCGGTAGGGCTCGAACCTACAACCCTCGGTTCCGAAGACCGATGCTCTATCCAATTGAGCTACGAGTGCGGCGGATGAGGGCTAAATTAAGGCGTGGGACGGGGAATGCAAGGGTTGATGGTTGATAGTTGATGGTTGAGCCACGAGACCCCCGCGCAAAGGCGGGGGTTTTTTTATGGGTGGATGGGAGAAGTGGGTAGTGCTGGGTGCTGAGGACATAGTGGGGTGGGGACGTACCATTTTATCAGCGATGCGCCGGCGGCAGCCCCGGTGCCGCTTCCTCCGGCGGTGTGGTATGGCGTGGCGTTTGTCGGGGCGATGGGCTTGAAGCGCAAGCTTCAGAGGCCGGCGATGGCCTGAGGATTGATCGACTGAATTGATTGATGAAACCCCCGCACACATGCGGGGGTTTTTTTGTGGGTCGAGGGATAGGGCTCAGGGTTTGAGCTTTTCGCGGAGGCGGCGCACCGCTTCATCGACATTGGCGCGGCTGTTGAAGGAGCTGAGGCGGAAGTAGCCTTCACCGGCGGCGCCGAAGCCGGAGCCGGGGGTGCCGACGACGTGGCATTCGTTGAGCAGGTGGTCGAAGAACTGCCAACTGGATTGGTTGCCGGGGGTTTTGAGCCAGACGTAGGGGGCGTTGACGCCGCCGAAGACGGTGAGGCCGATCTGGGTGAGGTTGTCGCGGATGATTTTGGCGTTGGCCATGTAGAAGGCGACGAGGTCCATCACCTGGCGGCGGCCGACATCGGAGTAGGCGGCCTCGGCGCCGCGCTGGGTGATGTAGGAGACGCCGTTGAACTTGGTGGTGTGGCGGCGAGTCCAGAGCTTGTGGATCTCGATGGATTCGCC
>JBBRIN010000167.1:0-7379 GCA_038221115.1 Tepidisphaerales bacterium | reverse complement strand
CCCGCCGGCCGCCTCCTCTACCTCAGCCATGCTGATCGCCATGCCGAGGTCGTTCAGCCGCTCCACGATCCGCGGGTTGCGGTTGTCACGCGCTTCAATCAAATGCCGCGTCAGCTCACGCAGCACGTCGCTCTGCGGATCCACGCCATACCCCAAAATATGCAGCGTCCCCGGCTGCGGAAAGTGCGCGCTAATCTCAATGCCGGGGAGAAAAACGATTCCCACCCGCGCCGCCTCCTCCTCCGCCTCGGCGATACCGGCGATCGTGTCGTGGTCGGTCAGAGACAGGCCAGAAAGTCCCGCGTCACGCGCCAGGCGCACGACTTCGGCCGGAGCCAACGTGCCGTCGGAGGCGGTGGAGTGGCAGTGGAGGTCAACGAATGCCGTCTGCAACGAAAGGTCCTAAAGCGTCTTCGTACCCAAACCCTGGCTCGCCACCGCCTTGCTGCCCCACGCGGCGTGCAGCCCACACTCGCGCTTCTCGTCGGCCTTGGCCGGGTCGAAGTAGTCCCATTCCACCGGCAGGTCGTGCCGCTTGCAGTACTCGGCCATGTGCCGGTCGTCCCAGTTCAGCAGCGGGCTGACCTTCAGCGTCCGAAAGCCCTGGTCATCGCTGACGATTTCCATGCCGGCCCGGTTCGCGTTCTGCATCCTGCGCAGCGCCGTCAGCCATACGCTCGGCCCCAGCTCCCGCATCCCGCGCTGGAACGGCTCCAGCTTCATGATGGTGCTGAATGACTTGATGCGCTCCTCGTTCTCCGGCGTCGGCTCAGGCGCCCCGCCGTGAATAGCGTCGTAATGCGCGGCCGTCATTCGCGGGATGTACAGTTTTACGTTGATCTTGAGGCGGCGGATGAGCTCCTCGGCGTGCTGATAGGTAGCCGCGCGGTTGTAGCCATGGTCAACCCAAAGAACCGGAATCTCCGGTTGCACCTGCGTCGCCATGTGCAGGATGACCGCCTCATAAGGGCGGAAGTTCGTGGAGACGACGGCTCGGCCGTTGGCGCGGGCGACGGCCCAGCGCACGATCTCGAGCGGATCCTTCTCGCGGAGGTCGGCGTTGGCTTGCGTGATTTCGGCGGGAGTCATGTAAAGTCTTTCAGTACAACAAGAGCACAGACAGACGTCGCCAGTCCGGGTCACCCGTCGCTCAGAATCCACCGATTCAAGAGCCGATAGGGCCGCTCGTCAAATCCAGCGCTCCGATACAACGCTTCGGCCGCGGCGTTCTCGTGCGACACTTCGAGAAACAGCGCCCGCACAGCCAACCCCCGCGCCGCGTCCATCGCCAGCTTCAGCGCCGCCTTTCCCACGCCTCGTCCTCGGTTCGCCGCCTCCACGTACAACTCGTCCACAAACCCGCACCGCCCGCCGAACTCCAGAATGTAGCAGAATGTGAGCGCGACGTAACCGACGGGTTCGTTAGAGTGCTGAATGAGCCACACCCTCCCCGCCGCCTGATCGCCAACGAGCTGCTCCATGGCGCCGCGGACGGCCGCATCGTCGGCGAACTCGTGCGCCGGCATCGGGTCATCGATGCGCAACGCCTGCATGTAAGCGAAGAGCTGATCCAGATCCGCCGCCGTCGCCGGCGCGAGCGACACGTTATCGGTTGCCGGCTGCATTACTCTTCTTCAAACAGCGGCGTGCTGAGATACCGCTCGCCAAAGCTGCACATGACGGTGACGATCACTTTCCCCTTGTACTCCGGCCGCGCTGCCACCTTTGCCGCGGCCGCCATGTTCCCGCCCGAGCTGATGCCGCCGAAAACCCCTTCCTCTTTGGCCAGCCGACGCGCCCACTCGAAAGCTTCCTCGTCGGTGATTTGAATCACCTCATCGACGATCGGGAGATGCAGGTTGCCGGGGACGAATCCCGCGCCGATCCCCTGAATCTTGTGCCGGCCGGGCTTGATGGGTTCGCCCTTCATGGTCTGGGTAATCACCGGCGAGGCGACCGGCTCGACCGCGATGGCTTTGAAGCCCGGGCGCCGCGGCTTGATGACCTCGGCGACGCCGGTGATGGTGCCACCGGTGCCGACGCCGGAGACGATGGCATCGACATTGCCCCCGGTGTCAGCCCAGATCTCCTCCGCTGTCGTGCGACGATGCACCTCCGGATTCGCCGGATTTTCAAACTGCTGGGGCATGAAGCTCTTTGGGTGCTCTTTGAGAATCTGCTCCCCCTTGTTGATCGACCCGCGCATCCCCTCGGCCGCCGGCGTGAGCACGACCTGGGCTCCCAGGGCCTTGAGCAGGCGACGCCGCTCGATGCTCATGCTCTCGGGCATCGTCAGAATCAGCTTGTACCCCTTGGCCGCACACACGTAGGCCAGCGCGATGCCCGTGTTGCCGCTGGTTGGCTCGACGATCACCGTGTCCTTGTCGATCTTGCCGGCCTTCTCGCCCGCCTCGATCATGGCGACGCCGATGCGGTCCTTCACGCTGCTCAGAGGGTTGAAGAACTCGCACTTGGCGAGCACGATGGCGCCGTCGCGCGGCACGAGCCGGTTGATCCGCACGAGCGGGGTGCCGCCCATGGTCTCAGTGATGTCGTTGTAAATGCGGCCTTCAGGTTTTCGGGGCATGCTGACCTCTGGTTATTTGATGAAGCCTGAGAGATCGACGGGTCCTGTGGTTCTCATTGATGAGATCAAGCTGACGTCAATCAATTCAATCTCGCCGGCGGGATGAATGAGCCACACACCTAGCGCATACTCGCCAATCGCCGCAAAATCGGGATGGGCGATGCGAATCTCGCGGCCGTCGACCATGTACATGATGAATGGCTCAAAAGGCTGCCGTTCGAGGAAGGTACCGATCTGGCTCGATGTCACGCGGCGCCCTCGCGCGCGAGAATCGGCGTTGGGTGTACGATCATCTCCGCCGCAGCGACATCTTCGGGTGAGAACCAGGAGGCCGTTTCAGACCCACTGGCAACCAAGACACGACTGCCATTTTCCGCTATCGCCACATGCAGCGGTCTAAGAACATCGAACTGCCTCCCGTCCTTAAGCCAAAGGCGAAATGGCCGGAACGGATTTGCGGCACGCATGGAGCGGATCTGTTCGGCGTCCATAGAACCTCCCAAATCATTCTACTCACTCTTCACCTTCTGGCACCGGTCGTGAAGCCGTGAGAATCGGTGCTCACCAGCACGTTGCGCTGCGCGTAGGTGTTAGTCATAGCCTATCCTTCGCGCAGAATCGGCTGCGCGTCAAATTGCTCGGTTATCTCATTCAACACCCAACTCGTCATTGCGGCGGGACATCGCTTTTCGATGGCAACGATCACGTAACTGAAAAAGGGCCACCCGTGCTCGCGGTCATACTCGCTGGGACGCGCCGGATGATCCGGGTGGCTGTGATAGAACCCCAGCAGCAGCTTCCCGTCGGCCGCAGCGGATTTCTCCGCCTGCATGTACTCCAAGGGATCCAGGCGAAATCGATGATACTGCTCTTCGGTTTCAAAAGAATTTGTCAGCACCTTCAGCCGTTCGACGATACGCCGTCCCGACTCCGCATCGTCGCGCCCGATCATCACCCCGCAGCACTCGTTCGGGTACGCGCAGACCCCCTCCTCTTCAATCTGCCGGTACAACAACGATGGCAAGACCAACACATTCATTGCATCCAAACCACCGATAATAATCTCACGGCCAATTCTCCGCCTCGCTGTTCACATCCTGCCAGAAGCTCTCAGAAAGATACTTCGCCGCAGAGTCGCAAAAGATGGTGACGATCGTTCCTTCCTTCAACTGTCGCGCGATCTGCATCGCCGCCACCAGGTTCGCGCCGGATGACACGCCGACGAGGTAACCTTCCTCGCGCGCCAACCGCAGCACCATCTGGTGCGCGTCCTCGGTCGCCACAGCAATCTGCTCATCAGGCAGCCGCGCATCGTAGATTCCAGGCACCAGTGCCGTCTCCATGTGCTTGAGACCTTCCAGCCCGTGCAACGGCCCGTCGGGCTGCATGCTGTAACACTTCACGCCAGGGTTGTACTCCTTGAGCCGCCGGGTGACGCCCATGAACGTCCCGCTGGTCCCCAGTCCCGCGACGAAATGCGTCACGGCGCCGCCGGTCTGTCGCCAGATCTCCGGCGCGGTGGAGTTGTAATGCGCCTGCCAGTTCGCGTCATTGTTGTATTGGTCGGGATAAAAGTATCGCCCCGGGTCATCCTCGACCATCGCTTTGACGTGCTTCTGCGCCGCGTCGGTGCCGCCGGTCGGGTCGGTCAGAATTAACTCCGCGCCATACGCGTGCAAGCTCTGCTTGCGCTCGATGCTCGCGTTCTTGGGGAGCGCCAGCTTCACACGGTATCCCCGCTCCGCCGCGATCATGGCGTAAGCGATGCCGGTATTCCCGCTCGTCGCATCGACGATCGTTTTATCCTTCGTCAGCAGCCCACGCCGCTCGCCGTCCAGGATCATGCCCAAAGCCGCCCGGTCCTTCACGCTCCCGCCGGGGTTGTACCATTCGGCCTTGGCGTAAATCTTGACGGGCGCGACGGCCTCGGTGATTCGCCGGAACGACAACATCGGCGTGTTCCCGATCAGCTCCAGAATCGAGCGCGTCTGCGGCAACATCGTGCCGCGTGCGGATTGTTCGGCTAACGCGCTCAAATCAATTCCTACCAGCGTATGAAGTTCAACCGCACCAGCGGCAGTCGTCCACCGGACATTAGGCGTTTCCCAATCCCCTTGCAACTTCTAACCGTCATGCCCCCACAAACCTTGCATACAATGCTCGCGCCCGTCCCACATCCTTCGTCCCCTGCACGATGACCCGCCCGTCGGCAAACCCCGTCAACACCACCTCTGCCGGATCCACGAGTCGGCACCTCACGAAGAACCGATTCACTTCCAACCGCCCCGCGCTGCGCCAGCGCTCAGCCAGTTGAAACAAATCCATGGCCCCAGCTCCCTTGAGCTGGACCGCCTCCCTCCCGCACAAAGTTGCCGATGACCCATCCGCCGGTCGATCCAGAAATTGAAACGCCCGCTTCCCGCAGCAGGGACACGCCGTATCTCGACCGCCCTCGAGCGACACCGATCCGAAACGCATGGCGGCCAAGTCCACCGTGACGAGCGAGCCAAACTTGCCCACATCCCCAACCAATTGCTTAATCGCCAACGCCGCCTGGATCGAAGCCACCACGCCCGCCGCCGCTCCGAGCACACCGGCCGTATCGCAGGTTGCCAATTCAAGCGCGGCGGGCGGTTCAGGAAATACGCACCGAAAGCATGGCGTCTGCCCCGGCCGCACCGCCATAGCCCGTCCTTCCATCCCCACGCACGCGCCGTACACCCATGGAATGCCATGCTTCACCGACACGTCGTTCAACAGGTACCGCGTCTCCACGTTGTCGGTCCCGTCGACGATCAGATCGACCTGTTTCCCATCCACGCCAGCACCCGCAAGCATCTCAACGTTCGCGGAGTCGACATCTGCTACCCGCGGCTCGACCGTCACTTCCGAGTTCACCCGCGCCAGCCGCTCGGCCGCCGCCGCCGCCTTCGGCCAGCCGCGCCGCGCGTCCTCCTCATCAAACAACACTTGCCGCTGAAGGTTTGTCCACTCGACGACGTCGCGATCGGCGATGCGCAAAAATCCCACGCCGGCGCGCACCAATTGATCCGCCAGATGGGTCCCGAGCGCGCCGCACCCCACGAGCAGCACTCGCGCCCGCGTCAGCGCTGCCTGACCCGCCTCTCCAACCTGCGGCAACATCATTTGACGGTGGTATCGGTTCATGATCGCCGCGCCCCGGCCCGAGCCGCGCGGTTTGCACCCTTGCCGGGAATGATGCCAAACCGCATGATACCTTCAGCATTTACGAGGACACCCCAATGCCCGTCGACACTCAACAAATATTAGACGAAGCCGAGAAGCTCGGCCAACTGGTTGCGCAACATCCAGCCATCGAGCGTTACAAGCAGGCGCAAAAAGCGGTTGCCGACGATCCTGAGGCCTCTCGGATGATGAGCGAGTTTGAGCGCGCGTATGCGCGCCTCGCCCAACAAGCCGAGGCCGGTCTTCCCGTCACCGATGCACAGCGGGACCAACTCGAATCGATCCAGTCCAAGATCGTGTCCCACATCAAGGTGAAGGCGCTGAACATGGCGCAGGTGGAGTTTGTCGATCTGCTTCGCAAGGTGGGGCAGATTATTCAGAAGCCTGTGGTCGGCACCGGCGCTCCGGCCGCGGGGGGAGCCGGCGGCGCCGGGGGGGCCGCGCCCGCGGGCCCGCGGCTTTCGGGCATGTGATCTTCCTTCGCTCACGAAAGGCGTCCCGTGGCCCGCTGGCTGCTCAAAACAGAACCCGACAGCTACAGTTGGGACGATCTGGCCCGCGAGAAGCGCGCTGTTTGGGACGGCGTATCCAATGCCCTCGCCCTCAAGCACATTCGCACCATGAAAAAGGGCGACTTGGCGCTGATCTACCACACCGGCGACGTCAAAGCCGCGATCGGGATCGCCGAGATCGCCGCCGATCCATACCCCGACCCGACACAGTCCGACCCTAAGTTGGTCGTGGTCGAGCTCAAGGCGAAAAAGAAACTTCGCCGACCGGTAACGCTGGCTGAGATCAAAGCTGACAAAACCTTCGCAGGCTGGGACCTGCTTCGCATTGGCCGCCTCAGCGTCGTTCCCGTCACGGAGGCAATCTGGGCGCGCATCGAGCAGCTCGCCGCGTCCGACGAATGAATCTGCACTGCACGTCAAACCTGAAAGAAGACCGACCATGAGCCAAATCCCTTCTCGCCCAACGCCGAACGCCCCGATTTCCGTACCGGCGGCGCACGACCCAACCGACAACGCCCCGCATCGCGAAGCGGACGACCGGGAGGAAGTTTATTACGAAGGTTCTCCCCTCCTGCGCGGCCAGATCGGCCACGTCTTCCTTTGGACTGTCCTGGGACTCGGACTGATTGCAGTGCCCGTCCTCAACGGCATCTATAAGTGGGGACTACCCTGGTACGTCAACGTCGCCCTCGTCCTCATCGGCATCTTCTTCTTCGTCATCCCCCTCCTCATCGTCAAGCGCACCCGTTACCGCGTCACCAACTACCGCATCGACTTTGAGCGCGGCTGGCTGACCACCGCCATCGACACCCTCGAGCTGTGGCACGTCGAAGACATCAAGTTCCGCCAGAACCTCTTCGAGAAGATCATGGGCGTCGGGACCGTGGAGATTCTCTCTCATGACGACACGACCCCCGATCTGGCTCTTCGTGGGATCCCACGAGCCCGCCAGCTTTTTACCACGCTGGAGCAACGCATTATCGCGGTGAAGCGCCAGCGCGGGGTACTGAAAATGGACACCGGAACGTGACCTTGCGCCATCTCGGCGGCACGTCGTTACGTTTAATCGTGTC
>JBBRIN010000166.1:0-7399 GCA_038221115.1 Tepidisphaerales bacterium | reverse complement strand
CTTCGGGTAGCGCAGATGCTTCGGAGTACCTCAGCACGACAAGGTCCCCTCTTCAAAAACAGCGTCGAACTCCAGCCCTGCGAGTGGTGGTTACTTGGTGATCTCGGAGGCGCCGAGCGTCACGGTACCGACGTCGACGACTTGTTTGGTGGTATCCAGGCGGAGGGTGAGCGTTTCGCGTTTTTCGTCCGGCCTGGCGAAGTTGGTGATCACCGTGGCGTGGACGGTGCATGGGCCGACTAAGCTCGTCTGGCTGGAGCCGTAGTAGTTGGCCTGGATCTTGTATTGGCCGGGCATGGTGCGGCGGAGGCAGTATTCTTCGGGGCCGTAGCCCTGTGTGAAGTCGCGCGAGAGCAGGCCGCCGATGGCGGTGCGGTTGTGGTTGTAGATGCAGGTTTCGCCGGAGGGCTCGGTGACCCAGAGGTCGACATCGGTGAGGTCGGCGTCCCAGGTCAGGACGATTCGGACGTCGAGGTCGAGGGACTTTTGGAGGCGGGGGTCAAGGGGGATGTTCATCCGGCCGCTCCAGCGCTGGCGCTCCAGCGTGGCGAGGATGCGGTTGGCTTCCATCAGGGCGGTGACTTCGATGCCGTCGAAGCGATCCCCTGGGGTCATCACGATGTGGTTCAGCAGCTCCAGGGCGCGTTCATAGTCGTGAACGGCTTGCGGGCGCGCGTTGTCAGAGAGTGCGCCGGTGGAGTTGAGGGCGGTGTCGGCGCGGTCGGCCAGGGCGAGGGCGAGATCGCGGTGGCTCTGCGGCTCTTCGGGGCGAAGCTTGAGAATCTTCTCGAAGAGATTGATGGCCAGCGCGCGATCGCCAGTTTGGTTGAGCTTGTGGGCGAGAATGCGGAGGAGCTGCGCGTTTTCCAGTTCCAGCTCGGCGACGTTGGTGAGGACGCGCGTGCCGAGCTGTTTCTGGCCGTTCTTGAAGAGATACTCGGCGCAGTCGAGGTAGAAGGCGGGGCTGGCGATGTAGGCGGGGCGCTGCTTGAGATAGATCTGGTAAGCGGCCTGGACATCACCCTGCGATTCGCGCATGGATTTGAGGTAGGGGACGTTGGGGTCCCATGATTTGACGGAGATGGAGAGGGTGGGGGCGGTTTCGGCGGACTTGTCGTCCTTGGCCTTGGAGAGCTCGGCGAAGTAGTCGCTACTGATACCATCGGCGCCGCCACGCCCGTTGCCAAAGCCACGGGGGCTCTCTGCCGCGGTGCGCAGCGAGGGGAGCGGCACCCCGGCTTCGCGGAGGCGATCCTCGGACACGGCCTGGTTGGGGTCGGCCGCATTCGCCGGATCGCGCGTGGCCGTCGCGGCGGGAGTCGTGGGGGAAGGCTGAAGATCTTGACGAAGGGCAGCCGCGTCAACAGCTGCCAGATCGATCGCGACAGCCGGTCGCGTCGTGGCGCCGTCGGCCAAGCGAGCGGCGAGCTCAGCTTGCGCCTTGGGTGGCTCCTTGTAGGCGAAGCCCGCCGGATATTTGAAGTCCGTTTCCCACCACTTCACGCGCTCGTTCCACTGGCCGAGGACGTGCTGAATGCGCTGCTCATTCGTCTGCGCGACTTGCGTCTTCTGTTGCTCGATGCGCGACATAAATTCGCCATGGACTTTGGCGAAGGTGGGCGGCGGCACGATCTTGTGTTGAAGATATTGCTCGACGGTTTCCAAAACGATGAGCGAGGTGTTGGGCGTGACGAGGTTGAAGTCGCGCCCGACATCAGCGAGCGCGTCGGCGTTGGCCTCAAGATCGGAAGAAAGATCGGCCACCTTCTGCTGGGCTCAGAAGCGCGAGATCAGGCCGGTGTCGATCGCGCCGTCCTGCTTGAGGGTGACGTCGACCTTGTGGGTGACGATGCCGGCGTGGCCGTACTTGAGCGTGACGGTCGCCTGCGGCGCGAGCAACTTGCCGGTGACGGTAAGGCGGGCGCCGGTGATGGGCTGCGCCCCGCGCGGATACACATCGGCGATCTGGTCGGGCCTGGCGTCGAGGCCGAGGAACAGGAAGGGCTCGGCCGTGAGGGCGGTCAGGACGGCGCCGTCATCCAACCGCTGGAGGTTGAAGTATTGCCCGGCCGATTGCGCGGCGATACGGCGAAGCAGCATGTGGTTGGCCTTGGCATCGTTGGCGATGGCGTAGACAGGGGCTTCGAGCTTGGCGGGCATTTCGGAGCCAAGGTCGGCGATGCCGTCGGAGAAGAGGAGCCAGTAAGTGTAGTTCACCGGAGGGCGATCGCTGCCGAGGTTGCCGGGGACTTGGGTGTAGTTTTTGACGATGGGGAGAAGAGAGAGGTTGGTGCCGCCGTCATAGGCGATTTTTTGCAGGTGTTCGAAGAGGGCAGGTGCGCCATCTTTGGCGGGGAAGGTAACTGGAGCGTCTGGCTCGTTGCGGAACACGACGAGGTCAATGGAGGCCTCTGGAATAAGTGTGGACACGATGCGCTTGAGGAGGGCGATTTCGCGCGATTTGTCGGCCTCAAAACGGCTGAGGCTTGCGTCCCAGAGGATGCCGATGCGCGCCGGCGGGTTGGTCAAGCTGCGCTCGATCAGCGCAGGCGGTGTGTCGTGTACGACGAAGTAAAACTCGTTGCGGGCGACACGGGGGGCTTCGCCGTTGACGAGTTGTTCCATCGTCGCGGCATTGAGGCGTTTTTCGACGATGGATTCAGTATTGGCTTTTGCTTTGGGGAGCGAGACGATGAGATCTTCGGCGAATTTGGTGTTCTTGTAGGATTTTTCAGCGACGGCGCGGTCTTCGAAGGGAACGAAAGCTAAGCCGGCGGCGCCTTGGACGGCGGGCTGCTCGCCTGGGCGGATCACTTCGATGCGGATGGACGCGTCATCGATCGTTTCGCCCCAGTTGAGGGGAACGCGGAGGATGGGGCCATTGGCGGAATCGATGACATCGCTGACATATTGCCGCTTAATGGTGCGCGAGCCGTTGGCGGGGATGGGGTAGACGCGGGTGCGGAAGTTGTTGCCGACGGTTTGCTCGACGAGCCCGGGATCGACGCGTTTGCGGGTTTCGGATTCGTAGGTGATGCGCGCCTTCTGTCGTTCAACGGGCACGCCGTCCACGAGGGCGCCGTTGATGTCGAGCCCGAAGCCGCTGATGGTGGCCCCTTCGGGAAGTGGAACCGTCAGCTCGCCTTCAAGGACACGCGGCGTGTCGTTGCGGAACGTAAGGGTCATCGTCGTCTGCGCGATCCCGGCGGTGATGGTGACATGGATGTCAGCCTTGGACAGGCCGAGCGGCTTACGCTGGGAGGGGTCGGCGCCCGCGTCGGCGGCCAGGAGCTGGGGGGCGGGGATTTGCTGGGCGAGGGTGAGGGTGGTGAAGAGGGTGGAGAGGAGCAGGGAAAAGGTCGTGCGCATAAAGACTCCATGTCTGTGGTGCATGGGGTTGGACGCGCGGAGTGGGGGAAGGTTTCCTCGAATACCGAAGCAACTTGACAGATCGGAAGACCCCCTCACCCTAACCCTCTCCCCCGAGTACGGGCGCGAGGGGACAGGAAGACGGTCAACGGTGGTGGCAGAGGAGCCAGGTGTAGAGCTCGGGCGTGCGATACGCTTGATTCCAGGAATTGTGGGCGGCGTCGGGGTAGACGGTAAGCCTGGGGTGGGCTCCGATCGCTTCGAGCGCGTCGACCATTTTGTGGGCTTCTTCGACGGGGATGGTGTGATCTTTTTCGCCATGGAAGACCCATACGGGGAGGTCTTTAATGCGGGCGACGTCGGCAGGGTCGCCGGCGCCGGCGATGGGGGCGATGGCGGCGAAGTAATTCGGGAAGGCGATGGCGGTGTCCCAGACGCCGTAGCCGCCGAGACTGAGGCCGGTGAGGTAGATGCGGGTGCAGGCGATGGGGCAGTCGGCTGGCAGGTGATCGATGAGCCAGACGAGTTCGTACGGCGACCAGTTTTCGAATGGGGGGAGTTGGGGGGCGAGCACGATGAAGGGGAAATCTTTGGGAAGGCCGTCGTGGGCGGCGAGCAATTTGGGGAGGCCGCCCTTGGCGAGCTTGGCAAGCTCGGGGCCGCCGTCGCCGGCTTCCCCGCTGCCATGCAGGAAGACGAGGAGCGGCCGCGGGCGGGTCGGATCGGATTGGAAATCGTCGGGGAAGTAAATCTGATAAGGGAGCCCCAGGGTGTTGGTCTTTTGTTTCAGGCCGAACCACCAGCGTTGATCGACGGCCGCAAAGCCTTCGCGGGCGACGTAGGGTTTCGTGGATGCCGCCCCCCCACCGCTCTCGTGCGATGCTTCATAAAGGCCGGCGAGCATGGCGGCGACCTGCCAGTTGCTTTCGTTGGTGAAGGTCTGGGCGGCGTGCTGAATCGTGTATTTGAAGAACTCGCCGATGTCTTTGCGCTGGCGGTCGGAAACGTCGGGAGAGATGCCGAGCTGGGTGGGGAAGATCGCGTGAAGGTCCATCCGAGCGCCGTCCCAGTCGACCTGCAGCGGCGTGCGGAAGAGAGTAAGAAAGCGAGTGATGGTTTGTCCGGTGTCAGTTGTCAGTTGTACAATAGCTCCATAACGGCCGGGCGTGGCGGCGGTGGTGACTGCGTTGTACCCGGCGTCGAAGTAGCGGGTGTGAATGCTGTACGCGGCGAGCGGCCCGCGATATTCCGGCGGCGGGATGACGTCAATGTTCGGTAGCTTTGATCCAGAAAACACCGAAGGGTGGGCGTGGATGTCGAACTTCGACAAGGGCGGCGACGCAGGCGCGGCTTGGGATGAGGGGTGAAACGTTTGGCAGGCGGAGAGGAGCAGGGGAAGGAGGATGATCGGGAGGCGCATGAGGGCGTTTTAGTCGGCGGGTGGGATGGGGGCAACTCGGGGGCGGAGTCGCTTGAGGAGTTGAGCACCTAGACGCGGCTCGCAAGCGAGACCGGCTAAACAATTCGGAGACTACCTTGGCAGCGCGGGTTGGGTCGCGGCGCTGGCGGCGAGAGCATTGCGCGGCGTCGCATTTGTCGCGCGGGTGTGGCCAAGGAGCCACGTGTACAGGTCGTTGGTGGCGTAGGCCGCGCTCCAGGCGTCGTGGCCGGTGTCGGGATAGACGGTGAACTTCACTTCCGCGCCGAGCGCCTGAAGCGCTTTGACCATCCGATCCGATTCCCAGAACGGGACGGTGGAATCCTTGGCGCCATGGAAGGTCCACACGGGGATTCGGGAAAGGCGAACGGCCTCGTCGGGGTCGCCGCCGCCGCAGATGGGGGCGATGGCGGCGAAGCGGTCGGGGAACTCGTTGGCCAGCGCCCAGGTGCCGTAGCCGCCCATCGACATGCCCGTGACGTAGAGGCGGTCGGGATCGACGCGATATCTGGCCTCCGACTCATCGAGCAGCCGGGCCAGCTCGTAGCTGGACCACCATTCGCCCTCAGGGCACTGGGGGGCGATCACAATGAACGGGAAGGTCTTGCGGAACGCGGCGTCGTATTGAAGGCGCGAGAGCAGGCCCGCTTCCTGAAGCAGGTTGAGGTTGTCGCCGCGCTCGCCCTTACCGTGAAGGAACAGAATGGTGGGCCAGCGTTTGTCCGCGCTCTTGTCGTAGTCGCTGGGCAGATAGACCAGGTGCCGAAGCGCCGGCTGGCCGATCTTTTGCTTGAGTCCCGCCCACCACTTGCGATCCATCGCCTCGGGGGTATTGCGCAGGCTGGCGTCCGTCGCGGGACGAGTGCCGGGGGCGGTGGTGGCGGCGCGGGTTTCGAAGAGGCCGGCCAAAAGCACCGCGGTGTCGTTGTCGCGATTCATGCCGTCGTCACGGAGCAGCTCCTTGAAATAGCGGCTGATCGCCTTCTGCTGGAGCTTCATCGCGGCAACGCTGATGCCCATTTCCTTGGGCAGCCTCACGGTGACCGGAATATCGGTGTTGCGCCAACTGAAGTCTTTGCGCTCGCGGAAGAGAGTGCGGAAATACTTGTAGGTTTTGGAGGGATCTTCCTCGGGGCGCACCTCGATGACCGCGCCGTAGCGGCCAGGGTTTTCGGCGGTGTCGACCTGGTTATATTTGGCATCGTACCAGGTGATCTTGGTTTCGTACGCGCCGATCAGGTCCTCGACGTGCGAGGGGTCTTCGTAATCGCCCTCGGGGAACGCGCGGCTGCTGAAGACGCACGGCTTAAAGACAAACTCCTCGTACGGCATGACCCACTGCGCGACGCGGCCCGGATCGGGAAGATCCGCCACCGCAAGTCGCCGCCCGTCAACGGACACGTCGAGCAACCCATATCCCCCGCCGCCGCGCGCGGCCATCGGCAGCGAGATAATGGCGCTGGCCAGTTCAGGGCGGACGAAATCGCGATCGAGCTTTGAGGTGGCGATCAGCTTGCGCTCGCCGTTCTCGAAGGCTGAGAGCTCGATCGACTTGCCGGTAAGCGAGGGATCAGCGGTGACGGTGACGCGCGTGGAATGAAATCGCGGATAGCTGCCGTATGCCGCGACCTGCACCGGCGCAACGTTGGCGTTCGGGCCGGCAAGGCGCAGGCGATGCACCTTGGTTGAGTCTTCGGCGGTGCGCGTGCTGGGGAACCAGACCAGCTTGGAGCTTTGCCCCGAGGCGTCGACGTCGTTGACGATCAGCTGAAAGCCCAGTTCGCGGCCGACGGGCGGCTTCGACCATCCGAGGTTGGACCAGGGGATCAGCGCTTCGATGATGTACCCGCCATCCACCTTGCTGCGCGCCGCGCTGATCTTCGGAGGAGCGGCTTTGAGTTTTGGATCGTGGCGAAGATCGAAGCCGCGGGTACGGAGCCGAGGGTGCGTGGGGTCGAGACCCGGGCCAACCGTCAGCCGCACCATCTCCTGCGAACCGACGCCGGTGGCGAGGAAGAATTCGATGCTGTCGCCGTCCGCGGGGTTGGCGCTTTCCATGAGGACATCGTCGCGGACGGTGACCAGGGCGAGCAGGCCGCGATCGTTCCACCCGAGACGGAGCGTGGCATCGATGTCGTTGCGGGCCTGGACCTTTCCCGAGGTGTTGGCGAGTGTGCAAACGTTGAGGCCGCGTTCCTCCCAATCGGCCGCCGATCCGTCGATCGAAATCTGGTCGAGCCGGGGCACGTCAAAGATCGGAAGGCGAGACGGGTCGAGCGCGGCGGACAAACCGGATTTGTTTGGGCCAAACGGCCGCTGAGTCGAGACGGCAAGAAGGGGTTGCCCGCGACCGTCACCCCCGAATTTGACGGCG
The DNA here is from genome assembly GCA_038221115.1 of Tepidisphaerales bacterium. GTDB lineage: Bacteria > Planctomycetota > Phycisphaerae > Tepidisphaerales > Tepidisphaeraceae > JANXVV01. The sequence goes on along the minus strand of JBBRIN010000166.1, from coordinate 218 downwards.
CTCGTCCACAACGCCCAAGTCGCGACCCCAGCGAAGAGGACGACTGCGAGAACGATTGCCGCTGATCTACGCATAGATTCTCTGCAAATTGGCCGATGCCAATTTCTTACCGCTTGCAAAATCCTGATCTGCTGACGCCTCTAAATGTGATCTACGATCGGAGCCGCCTTGGGGCGCTCTCACCGCCAGTTGAGAGCGCTTGGCATCGTCATTGATGC
>JBBRIN010000165.1:0-7438 GCA_038221115.1 Tepidisphaerales bacterium | reverse complement strand
CTGTCTCGGTCACCCGTACCGCCAGCATCTTATCGTCCTCAATGATGTGGTGTATCGCCGCGTGGCCGCCCACTCGGTCGTACGCGTCACGCCGGAACAGCATGAACCAGCCGAAGGCGTACGGCTCGCGCAGGCCGCGGTCGAGCATCGACGACACGAGGCCGGCAAAGGGAGAGATGACCCGCTCCCAGAAGTTCCGCGTCTGAAGCCTGGGCATGAGGCTCACCAGGTCCAGGCGCTTATGCACCGCCCCGGACATCGCCGCCGACAATGCCGTCGGCTCCAGCACGCAGTCGGCGTCGAGGAACAGCACGTACGTGCCTTCGGCCAGTCCGTACCCCTGATCGACGGCATGATGCTTTCCCATCCATCCCGCCGGCGTCGGGCCCTTGAGGTGCAGGACCTTCAGCCGGTCATCTTTGAGCGCAAGCTCGTCGAGGATCTCCCCGGTCCGGTCATCACTGCGGTGATCGACGGCAACCACGCGGAAATTCGGGTACGTTTGAGCGAGCACCGCCGATATGCAGGTGCGGATCCCGGCCTCTTCGTCTTTCGCCGGCACGAGCACCGTCATGCGGGGCACCGGCTCGGGCAGGGGCTGGCCGAGCAGTTCGTCCCGCGTCATCCGTCGGCGCTCCATCGGGATCGTAATCAGCGCCCACAACCAAGCCAGGGGGCCGCACGCAATGTAGACAGAGATGCTGAGGTATTCGATCGCGCGTTGCATCACGAGCGGATGTTACACGGAGTCAGCCGAACCGGCGGTCGCGATCAATAAGAAAATGATCGGCGCTCGAAGCTGCCGTCGGAGAGGTTGAGCTTGCAGCTGCCCGTGCGCGAGCCGGTGATGGAGGCCGGGGACGACCGCGATTCGAGCGTCCGGTTTCAATCAACCGCGGGCTTGGGGAGCGCGACCTTCAGCTCGGCGATGGCCGCGGCGGAATGAGGGTCGGAGGCGAGGTTCTTCAGCTCGTTGGGATCGTTGTCGTGATCGTAGAGTTCGGCGCCGGCTTTGCCGCCGTCCCACTCTGTGTAGCGGTAACGCTCGGTGCGGACGGAGTAGCCCATGATCTTCTTGCCTCCGGCTTTGGCGGCGCCGCGCTGGAGCTGCGTGATGGCGGGGTGGGGCCAGGGGGAGTCGGGCTTTTGAAGGAGCGGCTTGAGGCTGAAGCCTTCGAGGCCGGGTGGGGCGGGGATGGCGCAGAGATCGGCGAGCGTTTGGTGCAGATCAACCGATTCGACGATGCGGGGGGAAACGGCGCCCTTGAGGCCGCCGGGCACGCAAATGATGAGCGGGACGCGGGCGGCGTTTTCGAAGAGGGTCATTTTCTGCCAGAGCTGGTGCTCGTAGAGGTGGTAGCCGTGATCGCTCATGAAGACGATGATGGTGTTGTCGGCGAGCTTGAGGCGGTCGAGGGTTTCAATGACGCGGCCGACCTGGGCGTCCATGAATGACGTGGCGGCCGAGTAGGCGGCAATGGCCTGACGGCGGAGATCGTCGTCCATGGCCTCTTCTTCGTTGCGGAAGGTGAAGGCGAGTGAGGGAACGGTCTCGCGGTAACCGGGGGGGACGGTGGGGAGGGTGATGCGGTCGGGGGGATACCAGCCGAAGTATTTTTTGGGCGCGACGTAAGGGGTGTGGGGGCGGAAGAAGCCGACGGCGATGAGGAAGGGCTTGTCCTTGTGCGACTCGAGCATCTGGATGGCGCGGTCGGCGATCTTGCCGTCGGTCTGCTCGGTGTCGAGGCCTTCGGCGGCGAGCCAGCTTAAGGTGGCGCCCAGTTGGTTGAGCTGGTTGCCGGTTTTGGTGGTGGCCTTCTTGGTCGCGCCATCGAGCACGATGCGGGCGATGAGCGGCGCTTGTTCTTCGACGTCGGCGCCTTTGGGGTTGAAGCGTTCGGCCCAGCTTGGGGGGTCGTCGAGCCCATCGGTGCCGATCTGGGCGGGGACGCCGTAGTGATAGAGCTTCCCGACGCGGGCGACGTAGTAGCCGGCCTTTTGAAAAGTCTGGCCCATGGATTGGGCGTCGGGGACGTTTTTGCGGAACTGGGTGGCATTCTCGTAGACCCTGGTGGTGTCGGGGCGAAGACCGGTGAGGAACGATGCGCGCGAGGGATTGCACAGAGGGAACTGGCAGTAGGCGTGATCGAAGCGGACGCCGCGGGAGGCGAGGCGGTCGATGTTGGGGGATTTGATCAGCGGGTCGCCGTAGCAGCCCAGGTGATTGCACAGGTCGTCGGAGACGATGAGCAGGACATTCGGTTTGTCTGCGGCGCGGGCGGAGAGGACGAGAAGAAGGGAGACGGTGATGATGGGGAGGGATCGCATGGTTACGTATCCATTACTTGGCTGAAATGTCGAAGCAGGGCACCAGTTCCTGGTCGCGGAGGTACAGCTTCCCGTTGGCGATGACCGGATGCGTCCAGATGCCGCCTTTCGGGCTTCGCTCCGTCGTCTGCGGCTGCAGCGTGAAGCGACCGTGTTCTTTCCATCCATCGGGAGACGCTTCGATCAACACGATCTGGCCGGTCTTTTCACCCTGCAGATAGAGCATTCCCTCCGCCGCGGTCAGGCAGCCCTTTTCAAGCTTCTTTTTATCAGCCCATACCTGCTTTCCGGTTTTGAATTCCAGGCAGGTCCAGCCTGATTTATCGGAGTAACCGTAGAGGTAATCGCCGATCAGGACGACGCCGCCGTGGTGGTCGGTCATTTCCGTGTTGTCGTAGATGGCCACGGCTTTCTTCCCGGATTCGAGCTTCACCAGTTTGCACCCGACGCCATATCCGCTGGTGATGAAGACCTCATCTCCATGCACGATCGGCGTGGGGATCACGGCGGTCTTTCCGGGCCAATCGCTGGTCCACATCACATTGCCGGTCTTGGCATCGAGGCCGACGAGCTTCTTCATCGTGAGCTGCACGTACTGGTGCATTCCGCCCTGCTCGGTAGGCACGATTGAGGAGTATTGAGCGCCTTCCGTGAAATCCTTGCTCTGCCAGATCGGTTTGCCGCTGTTCTTATCCAGGGCAACGATAGCGCCCTTGTTGCCGCCGGGGGTGCAGACGACCTGTTCGCCGTCGACGAGGACGCTTTCGGCGTATCCCCAGTTGGGCATCTTGCCGCCGAAATCGCTCATCGCGACCTTCCACAGGATGGCACCGTCCGCCGCGTTGGCGCAAACGAGGATGCCTGGACCGCTGAGTGCATACAAGCGGTTTTTGTCGAAGGTGGGCGTCCCGCGCGGGCCGCTCCCATAGGCGTTTTTCAACATCGGCCCGATCGGGGTCGCCCATTTCTGCGTGCCGTCTTTGACTTTGAGCGCGATCAGGTTCTCAGTATCGCCGCGAATACCCATCGTAAAGAGCGTGTCGCCGACGACCGAGAACCCCGAGTAGCCGAGCCCCACCTCCTTGTTCAGCCACAAGCACTTGGGGCCTCCTTGTGGCCAGGACTTCAGCAGGCCCGTTTCAGCGGAGACGTCGCTACGATCCGGACCGCGCCATTGCGGCCAGTCGTCGGCGGAAGCGAGGTTCGCAGCAATGACCGTGAAGAAGGCAAAGAGGATCCATTTTCTCATCGGAGATTCATTCCTTTCGACATGGACACTATGCGTGAGAGAGCCTGGCGTTGCCGGTCGCGCGCCGCAGAAGGTTATGGGTGATCTGCTGAACGCGCGGGTCGGGGCCGTGCGGGCGGCTCCAATGCGACCAGGGCAGCGTGTGTCCCGGCGGCGAGCTGAGGCCCTGACACCAGAAGATGGTTGAGCCATTGAAAACGAAATTGTCTTTGGGGCCCGGATAGATGGTCGAGGTCCAGTGCTGGGCTTTCTCGCCGCCGACCCAGGCGGTTCCTTCGGCGACGATTTGGAGGCCGGGGATGGGAGGAGGGTCGCCGTGGTATTCCCAGCCGATCAGGCCGGGGATGAAATCGCCGGCTTTGACGTCGGCGCCGTCGAAGATCCAATGATCCGGACGGGTGATGGTCCAGTCGCCGCCGCCGTTGACGGGTTCGACATTTCGGGCGCCGATGAGAAGGCCCTCATCGGGGCCGTGTTCGGGGAAGGGGCCGTGGAGTTTTTGGCGGAGGGCGGCCCATCGGGCGTCGCCGCCGTAGGGGCCGCCGCGGAAGAGGATGCGGTTGGCTGCGCCGGTGACGGAGCTGTTGCGGAAGGGGCTGACCCAGCAGGAGGTGTTGCCGGACAGGAACATGAGGTTGACGCCGGCGTCGCGCAAGGCGACGACGCTTTGATGTTGGCGCGAATCCCAGTACTCATCGTGGCCGACGCTGATGAAGGACTTGCACTTGAGGGCGCGATCCGGCCTGAGGAGGTCGCTGTTGGAGCAGTACGCGACGTCGTAGCCGTGCTGCTCGAGGAAGTAGGCGAGCGGGAACTCGAAGGGAAGGAACTCACCCGCGCCGACGGTGAGCGGGTCGTTGACGATGGCATCGTGCTGGGCTTCGCGGCCATAGGGGCGGTCGAAGCTGACATCGGACCACGGGCCTTGCGTGTCCCTGGGGTGGGTATACAGGGAGTAATTGTTTGGCCAGCGGTTGTACGCCTGCCAGGTGTTGTCGGAGCATTGGAAGAGGACGTCGGCGGGGCGCTGGTCGCGGACGATGAAGATGATGTAGCTTTGCCAGTAAGCTCCGCCACGCTCTTCGGGGAGGGTGGTGAGTCGGCCGAGATAGACGCCGCTGAGCCAGTCTTTGGGAATGGTGATGCGGGTTGTCGGTTCCCAGCCACACTCGTGAAGGTTCTTTGCGCCCGGGGCCGGCACGGGCTGTGGCTTGCCATCGAAGGGGCCGAGTGTGTCGATCAGGCGAGCGCCGCGCCCGCCGTAGTATCCGGTGCGGAAGATTTCGATCTTGAATCGGCGGGCGGGTTGAGTGGAGATCATCAGGTCGAGGGTGTCGCCGGCCTCGACGCTTTGACTGGAGCAATAGCCTTCGATCCACGGAGAGCGGAAGCCCTGTTTATCGAGGCGAATGCGGGTGAGCTGCCAGTCGGTGGAACCGGCTTTGGAGTTCTCGTCGAGGATGATTGTCGAACGGGCGGCGGTGCGCGGATTCTGGGGATCGGCGGCGCGGGAGGATGCTGCGTTGACGCCGGCGAGGCCGAGGCCTACGGCGGTCTTCAGGACTTTTCTTCGAGAGTGTTTCATGGGGGGCTCCTGGCGAAGTGTTCGCGCGGGTCTTCGACATCGTTACCCCGGGCTGCGACATGATAAACCGAGCGGGCTTGCCGAGCATCATCCGATGGTCGGCGGAAGAAGCTCGGCGGTTGACACGGTAGAGGGGCTCTCGGTCGTCTTCAGCGAATGGAGTACATACCACGGCATCCAGAAGATACAGCGGGCAATGACGGCGACGAGCGTGCCGGCGACGATGCCCTTGAGCCCCCAGTGGAAGTAGCGAACGAACGCGTAGGAAAAGAAGACGTTGGTGAGGCCCGCGAGGAGGACGGAGATGGCGAAGGGGGTGTGGCGGCCGGTGGCGAGGAGGATGGAGCGGCCGATCATCGCAGAGCCGCCGATGGTGGTGTTGAGGAGGATGAGGGGAAGGATGGCGCGGGTTTCGGGCATGTCCTGCCCGAGCCAGACGCGGAAAATGAGGGGGCTGGCGAAGTAGATGACGATGGAGGCGGCGGCGAGGAGGGCGGCGGAGGCGGCGGTGGCGCGAAGATAGTCGCGGCGGACGGAGTGCGTGTGGCCGGCGGCGTGGGCGAGAGCGGCCTTGGGGAGGAGGACGGCGGCGAGAGCGGTGACGAGGATGAGCAGGCCGGAGTCGATCTGCATGGCGGGGGCGTAGCTGGCGAGATCGAACGGCGTGAGCAGGCGGTTGATGAGGATGTAGTCGGTGGGGGCGTAGAGGTAGTCGGCGAGCTGGGCCAGGGTGATGAGGGAGCCGGTGAGGAGGAGGCAACCTGCGACTCGGCGGTCAAAGCGAAGGCGATCGCCGGGTGCGACTCCGGAAACCGAATAGGCGGCGCACATTCGCAAGATCAGAAGGAGGATGCTGGACAAAACGAACGCGATGGCAACCGGTTTTGTCGGTGCGGTGTTTCTGTCGATCGCACGCAGGGCAATGGTCATCAACACCCATGAGATCTCACACGTGGCGAGCAGCCAATTGTCCAAGGAAATGCGACCCCGCGTCTGCATAAGGGCGCCGGCCGGATCCGAGCACCAGCGGATGGCGTAGCCGAGTCCGAAGGCGAAGACGAGGAGGGACGCGTCAAATGAGGCGACCCGCGTGGGCAGGCGATACAGATGGTTGATGGATGTGGCGGCGACTAAGCAAAGGTACGTCGCAAGCACGGCCGTGAAGACGGCGATGATGATCCCTGTTTCGTAGATCGCTCTCGTTGCGCGGTCGGTTCCTTGGAAGCGAAGGAAGAGGCGATTGTCGTTTGTAGTTGATGGGCTGACATACTGCAGCGGAATAGGCGCGCAGACTGCGGAGGTTGGCAGGTTGTTAGAGAAGGAACCCAAAGTGTCGTCTCCGGGCTCCAACTGGGACTTGTCGGTCTGCTCCAGTGTTGATGCGGAATGGACATCATCCAGCGGTCGAGCACCCCCCTCACCCCGACCCTCTCCCCCCGGAGTAACGGGGGGCGAGGGGGTCAGAGCGAACATTCGGATCATCGCCGGCAGCAGGCCCAGAGAGGCGTAGTTGAGAATGCCAATGGTGCCGCGGACGAGGGCGAGCATCGCGAAGGCTTCGGTGCTTCTGCGGAAGACGAGGGCGGAGATGATGAGCCCCGATGCGATGCGGGAGAGGCTGGCGAGGTAGGCGGAGGCGAGGTCGCGGGGGAAGGAGGGGCGGGGCATGAGTGGGTCGTAACGAAAAATGAAAAACGCATGCCCCCTCACCCTAACACTACAGCGCAGGTTCGTTGATTTTGGGTCAAAAACAGCGGTGCTACCAACGACGTATAAGGACTTACGATCAAACCCGCGCTGTAGTGCTAACCCTCTCCCCCGAGTACGGGGGCGAGGGGACCGGGCGACGGCGCGGTCATTTGGTGGTGGCGCTGTTGGAGTTTGCGGGAGGCGTGGTCGGGGCGTTGGCGTGGCGGCGGGCGTAGAGGACGATGCAGAGGACGAGGACGGCGAGGCCGAGGACTTGCCAGAAGTTGAACTTCATGGGGGCTCCCGTGGAGGTTGGAGGGTCAGGCCGCTTGGGCTTGGGGGAGTGTAACGGGTTGTGGGGTGGATTGCTTGAGCGGCGTGCTCTTCGAGCGGCGGGCGCGGGTGATAAGGAGGACGGAAAGCGTGGCGAGCAGGGGGACGTTGAGGTTGAAGTGCGTGCTGGCGGTGAGGCCGGGGTTGATCTCGGACCAGAGGAACAGGGCGATCCAGGTGGGGGTGAGCCAACCCTCGAGTGCTGAGTGCTGAGTGCTGAGGGATTGGAGCCGGGAGGCGGCGTAGAGGGTGGC
>JBBRIN010000164.1:0-7456 GCA_038221115.1 Tepidisphaerales bacterium | reverse complement strand
GGTAACGGGTTTAGAGACGTAGGACGTGAGGAAGGAACTCACCAGCGGCCCGCTGAGGCGAAGGACTGCGATGGCGGCTGGGCCCGGCGGAGTAAGCAGAATGGCAATGGATGGCATGGGCAAAGCGTCAGCGTAACAGTGCGCAGCTTCCCCGCCACCGGCATCGCCCGCTCACATGCCTTCCTTGATGCCATGGTTCGCAAAGGCCAGCGCGATCCCATACAGGGTGAGGTCGGGGGAGATGGCGTGGACCAGCTCCCAGTTCTGGAAAAGCACCTGAGCATCCCCGCCTGTGGCGATGAGGTCCGGCCAGTGGCCGAGGTGGGTGGCAAATTGCTCGACAGCTTGTTGAGCAAGCCCACGGACCGCCAGAAAGATGCCTTGCCGGACGGCGGTCGTCGTGTCGCGGCCAAAAAGTTCGTCGGCCGGCGGGCTCTCGAACTCGACGCGGGGGAGTTTGGCCGTCTTCTCGTGAAGGGCGTCGAGCATCATCTGGAGGCCCGGTGCGATGACGCCGCCGACGAATTCACCCTGATCGTTACAGAAGTCAACCGTGATCGCCGTGCCCGCATCGACGACGGCACAAGCCTTTTCCATCTGCTCGTAGGCGGCGGCGACATTCAGCACTCGGTCAGGGCCGGTCTCTTTCGGGTTGGCAGTGAGAACCTTAATCGGAAGATCCAGATCGCGACCAACCCACAGAACCTTTTGGCCGGTTGCCTTTTGTACGGCGACCTCCAGCGGCTCCAGGATGGCGGGAATAACGCTCGCGCCTGCGATGGCCGGCTCGTCGGCGTCCTTGATGCGCGACCAGGCGTCGGCAATCTTGCCCTCCCAGTTCGCTCGGTCCTCGTGGGCGATGCGGGTGACTTGCGTGAGCTGGCCGGCTTCGAAGACGCCGATCGCGAGCCGGGAGTTGCCCGCGCTGAAGCAGAGAAGGTTGATGTCCATGGGGAGAGTTGCCAATTGCCAGTTGTCTGTTGTTAGTGCAAATCATTCATAGCGGAGCGCTTCGATGGGGTCGAGGCGGGAGGCTTTCCAGGCGGGGTAGAAGCCAAAGAGGATGCCGACGGCGGCGGAGACGATCACGGAGATAATCAAGGCGGGCAGCGAGACCGCCGTGGGCCAGTGAGCGAATTGCCGCACGAGCATGGAGGCGCCGCGGCCCAGGCCGATGCCGAAGATGCCGCCGAGCAAGCAGAGCACGACCGCTTCGATGAGAAATTGCCAGAGAATATCGCGGGCGCGGGCGCCGACGGCCATGCGCAGGCCGATCTCGCGCGTGCGCTCGGTGACCGACACGAGCATGATGTTCATGATCCCGACTCCGCCGACAACGAGCGAGATCATCGCCACGATCAACAGGAGCTTGCCAATGAGCGCGGTGGATTCGCTGAGCGCATCGGATGCTTCCGTCATGTCGCGGATCTGGAAGTCCTCAACCTGGCCCTCGCGCGTGCGGTGGCGATCGCGAAGAAGCTCGGTCACCTGCTTGATGGCGACCGGAATTTCTTCCGGGGCGGTGGCGGCGGCCATGATGTAGCTGATGTTTGCAAAGCGAATCGGCTGGGGCGTGTCGGCAGCCTGGATCTGCGAGATGGCAGGATAAAGCTGGAGCGACGTGTTCGGGTACGGATTACTGAGCGAATTGACCGCGCTGCTCGCGCCCGAAGCCTGCGCAACGGCCGACGAATCGACCTTGTTCGAGACGCGATGCTTGATCGTGGTCCATGGAGCAATCAGCACGTTGTCCTGATCGCTCCCGAACATGCTCGCGCCCTTACGGGTGAGAACGCCGACCACGCGCATGCTGACCGGCCCGACGCGAAGCTCTTTGCCGACTGGCTCTTCGTCGCCGAAAAGGTTGGTCTTCAGCGTTTGACCGATGACACACACTTTAGACGTGTTGCGGACATCCTGATCGGTAAAGCAGTCGCCCTCGTCGAGCGGCCACTCGCGGACATCCAGGTACGCAGGGGTCGTGCCGGTGATGCGAATGGTCGGATCGTTCTTGTTTCCGTACGCGACCTGAGCATTCGTGCCCACAGTGGGCGCGGCGGCGCGGATCGCAGTGCATTCGCGCAGCATCGCATCGCAATCCTGCGCCGTAAGCGTCAGACTGGACCCGGACCCAAAGCTAAACCCGCTTCCCCCGGCGCTTCCCGGCTGGATCATCAGGTTATTCGCGCCCAAGCTCGCTATTTTCTTCGCGTTCAACGTGGAGATCCCGTTGCCTATCTCCGTCATGGCGATCACGGCGGCGATGCCGATCACGATGCCGACGCAGGTCAGCGCCGAACGCATCACGTTCCGGCGGAGAGCCCGCACGGCGGTAAGCAGGGTTCGATAGACAGCTCGCATAGTTGATCCTGTCTCGGTCAGGCGCTAACCGCGGAAGCGGGGCGACGGTCAACGGCCCGTTCAGACTCGGATTCGCCGTACCCGCCCGATTCGATCAGCCCGTCGCTGATCTTAATGCGGCGGTTGGCCGTCGAAGCGACATTGGCGTCGTGGGTCACGATGATGATCGTGATGTTTTCCTCCTCGTTGAGCTTCTGGAACATCTGCAGCACCTCTTTGCTCGTTTTCGAGTCGAGGTTGCCCGTTGGCTCATCGGCAAACAGCAGCGGCGGACGGTTGATCAGCGCACGCGCAATGGCGACGCGCTGCTGCTGTCCACCCGACAGCTGCGATGGTTCGTGGTCCATTCGGTCACCAAGGCCCACGAGGTTCAGCAGGTCCTTGCCGCGCTGACGCCCTTCGCGCTCTGACATCTGCGCGGCGGTGTACGTCAGCGGCATCATTACCTGATCCAGCGCACTGGTGCGCGGGAGGAGATTAAAGCTCTGAAAGACAAAGCCGATCTTCCTGTTGCGGACCAACGCGCGCTCGTCGGACGAGATCTGAGATACCTCCTGATCGTCCAGCCAGTATTTGCCGGAGGTCGGTCGGTCGAGGCAGCCGAGAATATTCATCAGCGTGGACTTGCCCGAGCCCGAGGCCCCCATGAGCGCGACGAGTTCACCTCGATCGATGGACAGGGAAACCCCCTTGAGAACCGGTACATCCAGTTCGCCGACATGGTAGGTTTTCGTGAGATTTTGGAGTTTGATGAGTTCCATAGGGTGCTTCGAGCGGTTTCCCTGGAGCCATGCGGCCGCGGCGCTTCGAAGTTCCCTCGACCAGGGCTCGACGGCACTCTTCCTTATCCGCCGCGTCGGCTGCCGCCACTGCTCCTGCCGCCAAATTGGGGGAGGAACGGGTTCTTCGCATCGTCGGCGGCTACGTCCGCGCGAGTTTCGCCGGTCACGACCGTATCCCCGGGTTTCAACTCCTCGGAGAGCAGTTCAGTCGAGATCGTGTCGCTCTTTCCGATTTTGACGCGAATCGGTTTGACAAAAACACCGGCTTGCACCCAGACCAGGCCGTGAGTGCGATCGGCCCCGGGGGCGCGGGAGGGCTTGGCCCCGGCGGGACGGGACGTCGGGCCGCCCGCTCGCCCAGCCGACGACACCGCGGGGTCGGCCTTTCCCCCGGCGACCCCACCGCTGCTGCCCGGCGCGCCGGCGCGAGCCTGCGCGACGTAGGCGTCGCGGGATTCGGGCGCAACCTGTTGGACCGACGCCGGGATCCATCGCAGCGCAACGTTCGGAACCAGAACCGCATCCTCGTGGCGATCGACCTCAAACTGAACGTTCGCAGTCATATATGGCTTGAGCGCGAAGTCCGTGTTGTCCGCGTCGATCTCGACCGGATACGTGACGACGTTCTGAGTGACCGAGGCGCTCATGCGCACCTTATTAACAGTCCCCTTGAACGTGCGCCCCGGAAAGGCATCCACCGTGAAGTTCGCCGGCTGGCCGGCGCGGATATTGCCGATATCGGCCTCATTGACCGATGCCCAGACTTGAATCCTGCTAAGGTCCTTGGCGATCAGGAAGAGACTCGGAGCATTCAAGCTCGATACCACCGTTTGTCCGATGTTCACGCGGCGGTCAATGATGACTCCCTTTACAGGGGAGCTGATCGTGCAGTAGCCCAGGTTCCGGTTCGCGCGCAGTAGCGACGCCTGGGCCTGAATCACACTCGTCTTTGCTTGTTTCAGCGCGGCCTCGCCGACTGCGACATTGGCCTTGGCCGTTTCGTTGGCCGCTTGAAATGCGTCGTAGTCCGCGACTGACATCACGCCTTTTCCAGCCTCCTGGGCGCGCTTCCAATCGCGGTCGGCCTGATACTGCTTGGCCTTGAATTGCATGATGTCTGCCTCGGCCCGGGCGACGCTCGCCTTGGCGGATTCCACGGACGCGTTGGCAGACGCGACATCGGCACCATACAGCGCGTCATCAATCTTCGCCAGTACAGTGCCCGCCTCGACGGTCGAGTTATAGTCAACGGGCTTGCCCTTCGTTCCCGGGGCGTCGCCAAAGGAGAGGATCTGGCCCGCCACCTGCGCACCGACGTCAACGACCTCTTCAGGCTCGACGGTGCCGGTGGCGCTGATGGCGACCAGCAGCTCCCCCCGCTTCAGCGGGACACTCCGATAGGTGACCGCGGGGGTCTGATTGCGCTGCCAGTACCACCAACCGCCGGCCCCGAGGGATCCGACGACGATGAGAAAAATCAGAAAGTTTCTGAGCGCGGTCATGACGGGTTTCCTTCGCCGGTTTGGATCAGCGATTCGAGATGATGGCCAAGCCGCAGCAAAAGGCGCTGGAATTCGGCCTGCTCGGCGCTGGACAGGCCGCCGAGAATGCTGGCTATCTTAGCATCGTGGCCTTCAAGCACGCGCAAAACAGCGATTCGCCCCTTCGGAGTCAGTTGGATCTGCTTCACGCGCAGGTCGGACGGGAGCGGTTCGCGTTTCACGAGGCCGTCGCGAACCAGGCGATCGATCACTCCTGTCACGCTGGCAGGCCGAATGATGAGACGATCGCTGAGTTCGGTCATTCGCAGGGCCGGGGCACCGTGCTTTTCCGAACGATGCAGCGTACGGAGAACGCCCCACTGCGCGCCGCTTAACCCAAATCTTGCGAAATAAGGGTGCATGACGCGGTCGAGCAAACCGAACGTGCGGATGAACGTGCGGAATGCGCTTTCATCGGACGCGCTGGTGGAGCTTGGAGGATTGAGCGTGATCGAGCCGGGCATCGCTTAGTTAGGTTGCTAAGTAGTACGCCAGCGACGTGGAATTGTTTATTGATGCGAAGACCCCCTCAGTGGAGATACAAAATGCTTCCGCCTCGCGAAATGCCCGCTCCTGCTCCCTACTTCGTGGACGCGGTGGCCACGTCGCCGTCCAGCAGCGGTTGAAACGTCTCTTCCCAATACCCACTCGCGTCCGCCAATTGTTGTGACACAAACGGTGGGATGAATTCGCCGCTGGGCAGCACTTGCGGCCGAGCTCCCAACACCAGCGGAATCTTCAAAACCCGCCCCCGCCGTAAAACCTCAAACCTTAACATCTCCCCCGCATTGTACGTTTTGACGAGGCTGATGACCTCCGCATCCGTCAGCACCCTGTACATTGGGGTGGCGTTTCCAATGTTCAGCACCACGTCCCCATCTTCCAGGTAACGCGACGCGCACGATCCGGGAATACGATGTCGAATCTCCACCCCGCCCATCGCCGGATCCGGATTGTTCTGGTCGATGTCGAACCAAACCCCCACAAACCCTGTCGACGGGTCGTCGACGGGTGTGCCCGCCCCGGCCAGGTAAACGTGCGTCACCACGCTCCGCAACACTTCTGATTCGCAAGGCATCAGCGGCACGCGCTGCTTCACGATATCGCGCAGGATCGACAGGTCTTTTCGCGAGATCCCCAGGAGTTTTTGCCGGGCCCCATCCCGCACGTCCGCGCTATCGTCTGAAAGCTGCGCGAACCACATTCGCATGTTAGCGGCGGCATCGCGCGGCGCTTTGCCCGGCGCAATCTGTGCCGGTCGCGCCTCCGCCGCTCGATCCGCGTCAGCAGCGGCAAGGCGCCCCATTGGCAAAACCGCCATCGCCAGCGCCGCCAGCGATCGCGCGCCCCACATCATCCAGTGACGACCATCGACGCGTCCCTGCTTCATCCGAATACCTTGAGCTACGTCCATAATGACTCGTCGCGCCTATCCTTCCGCCAGCTCGATCAGCCGCGGCGCGTTGTGCGTCATCCAATACACCTTGCGCTGGACCATTTGCAGGAACGGTAGGCCCTCGAGCTTGCCAAAGTTCCCCGTCGCCGCAATCGGAAAAACCGCCTCGGCGATCAGCGCCTCCACCATCAGCCACGGGATCGTCTGGATCTCCGCCTGCGACAGCAGCATCACTTCATCATAGCCTCGCAAAAACCGCTTGAAGCGGCTTTCGTCAATGTAATCCGGCCATTTGCTCACGTCCTCGTCCCCGCCCAGAATCGAGAACTGCAGCGCGCCGTTGGCGATATCGACGATCCGCGGCAGCAGCCGGGCCGCATCGTAGTCGATGACCGCCACCACGTGGTTGTCGCGGAAGAGCATGTTGCCCGGGTGCCAGTCCGCGTGAACGATCTGCTTGGGCCAACCGTCGATGCCCTGGCCTTCCACCAGGTCGGCCGAATACCGGTAGCTCTCCAGCAGGAACGTAAGCAATTTGACGATGCTCGCGCCATCGGGGTGGTTGGCCGCCAGCGTTTGCGGAATAGTCCGCAGGCCCGTCTCCACCGCCGGCGCCAGGTGATAGCTGCCGCTGCTGGGTTGCCACTCGGATTTGAAATCGAGCAGCAGCTTGTGATAAAGCGCCAGGATGCGCCCCGAGTCGAATGTGGCTTCCAACGACTGCGGATAAGGCTGACCCGGAATGTACTCGAACAACTCGTACACCAGCCCACGCCATTGGAGCATCGAATTGTTTTCTTTCTTCGTTCCGATCAGGTGCGGCAGCGGGAATTGCTTGCTCGCCAGGTAAAGTTGCAGCGCGTGGCTGAAGGCAACTTTGAACGGATCATCCTTTCCCCGCGCCCGCCGCTTCAGCAGGAATTTTCCCTGATCCGATTGAATCAGCAGCTTCGGCGCTTTCCGCGAACCGCGCGGGTACTCCACGATCGATTCGACGATGCCGATCTCGAAATACGACAGGACGACGGCCAGCTCTTCGGTCCCAAAGCGCTCCCGATCCCCTCGCTTCGGCGCGGCGGCAGCGCCCGTCCCCGAGCCCGATATAGACGCACCGGCCACCGAGCCCGCATTGACGTCTTTTTGATTAGGGGCGGCAGAAGGCATCAACTCGGTCCTTGAGCGGGGCGAATCGGCGAAACAGGCAGAGACGTCCTGAGACTTGTGCGACTTTACCATACCCCCGCGCGGCGCTGCGTCAACAAAATGCCCCTGGCCTCGGGCAAAGACAGCGTCTGATAACCCACGCCAGCCGATCTCTTACGCCGCTGCCCTTCCCGCCTGGAGCAAAGCCAGCGGCTCCGATCGTGCCACGCTTG
>JBBRIN010000163.1:0-7472 GCA_038221115.1 Tepidisphaerales bacterium | reverse complement strand
TTACCGCGCGCGACGAGAAGTTCTTTGAGCAGAAGTATGATGCTGCCGGCAGCGATCAGCACCCGCTGGCCGAGCTGCCCACGCCCCGTAATGAGGCGGACACCAGCTTCGGCGAACTGCTGAACTACGGCCTGCTCGCCGTGCTCATGGTCCTCACGCTTGTCTCCGCTAACCGCAACACCGCGGTCAGCGTCGCCTCCATCAACAAGACGGAAGTCGCCGTTGCCCCCCTGAGCCTCCGCCTCGCGGCCGGCCTGATTGACCTGTGGCCCATGTACATCGCGCAACTCCTCGTCATGCACCATCTGGGCCATGCCAAGCTCTCGCAACTCTATAACGACCGCTACAACCGCTGGGTGCTGTTCATCGGATACGCCCTGTACGTCCTCCATCCGCTCGTGGCTGAGCTGATCTGGTCGCGCAGCCTCGGAAAGATGTTCGTGGGGCTCCGCATCGTCTCCTCAACCACCGCCCAACGCCCGCCCATTTCGTCGATCGTCCTCCGCAACCTGATGCGCGCCGTCGAAGTCCCCATCCCCCTCCCCTTGCTGGTGATCTTCTTTAATCCCCTGCGCCAGCGCCTCGGCGACTTCGCCGCTGCCACGTTTGTCGCCGCCAAACTCCCCCCTCGCGAGAAACGCCAGGCCCTCGAAGAAGACTAACCCGCTCCTCCATTCACTTGCCCACGACCGGCTGTACGTCCGACCGCGCGGGCGCTTCCAATTGCGCCACGATCTCCAGGGAAATCGTCTGCTCCGCCACGCGTTTTACCTGCTCGTCCTCGACCGTCACCTTCAGCAGGTACCGGCCGATCGTCAGTTGCGCCGGCAGCATGATCTTCTTGACCACAAAAAAATCGTGCCGGCGGTTCCGCGAGTGGTCGGTAATGTCCCCGGCCTTGTCCACCCACACCGGCATCCCGCTCTCGGTGTACAGCACCGCCTCCTGCTTCAGCTTCGTCTCCCACATCTTCTTGTCCGCCAGCGGGGTCGACGCGAAGTTCTCGATCTCGCAATAGACGATCGCCTGATGCTCTTTCCCCGCGACAAACCGCATGGGGTCGATCGGCTCATAGACGCCGAATGCGTCCACCTTCGTGCAGAGCGTCGCGACGGGAATGTTCAAATCGGCCTGCGAACGCAGCCGGTCCGCCAGCTCCAGCAACGGGCGGATCTTCTTCGACAGTTGAGTGTTGCTGTCCGCACGCAGCGTGTTGCGGAAGTTGGTCATCCCGTCCATCACCGTCGCGATCAACTCGCGATCTTCCAGCGGCAGCGCTGTCAGCGCATCGAGCTGCGGCGTCTGCTCGTCGCGCAGGAAGTGCAGCAACTGGAAATCCAGGTGCGCCCACAGATCGCGCGGGTAATCCTGAATGTGCCTCGCAAACTTCAGTTCCATGTCCGCCCCCGGAAGCGCCGGCTTTGCCGCCACCACCGTTCGATTCAAATCGTCCTGCGAAATCCGCATCGCCCCCTGCGTCAGTGTCGGTGACGGCTGCACCTGGCCCGGCGCCAGCGCCAATGCCATTTGAGCATTTCCACTGCTCGGCTGCGCATCCACCACGGGATTGGCCAGATCCACGACCTTCGGATCCGGCCCCCGCTTCACCGGCAACGTCGTCGGCCCGGTGCCCGCCGGGTTCATGAACTGCACCTGCGAGGGATCTCCCGCCTGCCCCCCCGGCCCCCCCGTTCCCGCCTTCTGCTGGCGCTGAGCCAATTGCTGCGCAAGCTGCTCGGTGTAGCTGTTGATCTTGTTGGCCAGTGCGTTTGAGGGCGGTTGCTCCACCGGTTGCTGCACGGCTCCATCACGCAGAGCCAGCTGTGAATCTTCGGCCCGCTGGCGGTTGACCTGCGCGGGCTTGTCCTGACATCCCGGTGCAAAAAGCCCCACCGCGGCAACCGCCGCAGCGAGTGCAAAATGCTTCGACCAATGGGATTGAGAAACCGGGGAAATCGTCATCAAGGCCTCCATCCATGGAGCTAAGGTAGGCGCCGACGTCCTGTCGGCGGTTCCGAATCATACCGTCCACGCACTGATTCGCAATCAAAAACCAAACCTCAAAGCACTTCCCGCGCCGTCGGATAACTCCCCAACACCGTCAGTTGCAGACAATGCTGCTGTGCCTCCTCAATCGCTTTTCCCATGTCCTCCATGTGCCCCACCGCGTCTACAAAAAACACGTACTCCCAGTTCACTTTCTTACTCGGCCGCTGCTGAAGGTTCGTCAGGTTGATCCCATTCTCCTTGAATACATCCAGCACTTCGGCCAGCGCGCCCGGCTTGTTCGCCGTCGTGAACATGATCGCCGTCTTGTCTTCTCCCGTCTTGCGGGCCGGCTCGCGCCCAATGACGAAAAACCGGGTGACGTTATCCGGGTTGTCTTCAATGTTCTCGAACAAAACGTGTAGCCCGTACAACTCACCCGCCAATGACGAGCCGATCGCCGCCACCCCCGGCTGCTCCGCCGCCAGCTCCGCCGCTCGGCTGCTGCTCGCCGCCGGCTGCACATCCAGGTCCTTGGCCATCGCGCTCAGCCAGTTCCGGCATTGGCTGAACACCTCCGGCTTCGAATAGATCGTCCGGATCGTCTCCCACGGCTCCTTCGCCAGCAGGTTGTGGTGGATCGTGATCGTCAGCTCCGCGCAGATCTTCGCCGACGAATGCAAAAACGCATCCAGCGTGTCGACCACCCCGCCCCCAATCGAGTTCTCCACCGGTACCAACCCGTAATCGATATGCCCGCGCACCACCTCCTGGAACACCATCGAGATGTCCGTCAGCGGCACGTGCTCTACGCTCGACCCGAACTTCTTCACCGACGCCAAATGCGAAAACGATCCCTTCGGCCCGAGAAACCCAATCTTCAGCGGCCGCTCCAATGCAAACGAGCCCGACATGAGCTCCCGATAGACCGCTTCCAGGCAGCGGTTCTGCAATGGTCCCTGATTCAGCCGGCGCACTTTGTCCATGACCGCCTTTTCGCGGTCCGGGGCGTAGATGGGGAAATTGGTGAGTTGTTTAACCTTGCCGATTTCGACGACCACCCTGGCGCGCTCGTTCAGGAGGTGCACGAGCTGCGCATCGAGCGCGTCGATCTTCCTGCGGAGCTGATCCAGCGCCGGCTCCGGGGGCCGTGCGGGTGGAATGGATGGATCGACGCCGGACATCGCCGCGTTGTATCGTTCCCCCGCGGGTGCGTCAAACTGCCTCTCGCCCTGGAAGAGCATTCTCTTGTAAAAGCTCCGCGACGCGACCAGATGGCACCCCCATTGCTAAATCCCCTCCGTCTTAACAGAAGGAGACACGACATGGCCAACGAAACGCGCAACAGCGACCTCAACACAGGCAAAGGCATCGACCGCGATGATCGCCGAACCACCAACCCGGACGCGAATCCGGACCCGATCACCGGCGCGCCCGGTTCGCACCCCATCGGCACGGGCTTGGGTGCGGCTGCGGGCGGGTTAGCGGCTGCGAAGATAGGCGCGATAGCGGGCACCGCCTTAGCGCCCGGCATCGGCACGGCGATCGGTGCCGCTATTGGCGCGGTGGCGGGCGGGCTCATCGGTAAAGGCGTCGCCGAAGGCGTCAATCCGTCCGTCGAGCACGACTACTGGCGCTCCAATTACGCCAGCCGGGACTACGTCAATCAGGGTACCTCATACGACGACTACGCTCCTGCCTATCAGTATGGGTGGGAATCCCAGCCTCAGCACAGCGGCCGTAAGTTTGATGAGGTCGAAAGCGACCTCGGCCGGGGCTGGGACAAGGTCAAGGGAAAGTCTGCATTGACGTGGGATCGCGCCAAGCATGCGACGCGTGATGCGTGGCATCGCACCGAAAGCGGTATGCGCCAGGGTGGCAATCGTTCGGAGGGAAGCCTCCGCAACGATCCGAATCTGACCACCGGCAAAGATATGACCGACCCCGATCGCCTGTAACTGCGATCATCTGTCGTCGCCAAACCCGAGACTCGGATGTGTGCACCCCACGCCGCATCCGGGTCTCGCTTTTTTTGCGCAAAAGTCGTTATCTATTTCCGATGCAGAAGAGCGTGGAGACCGAACGGATGAAGAGTTGTCCGTTCGAGACCGCCGGAGACGCGAAGCAGTTTTCGCCAAGCGAGTTTTTGGAGAGGAGTTGGTATTCACCCGCGCTCTGAAGGACAAAGGTGTCGCCGTTGTCGGCAACGTAATACAGATGCCCTTCGGCCCACACTGGGGACGGGCGGTGATGTTTCCCAAGCTGGTGTGACCAGAGCCGCTTCCCCGTTTTGGCTTCGAGGCAGGTGCAGAGGCCGTTGTCCGAAACGCAGAACGCGTACTTGCCGTCGGCGATGAGCGAAGGAACGTACGACGCGGCGCTCCCCTTGAGGTGCCACAGGACGTGGTCGGCCTCGGTGAGCGTGCCGGACGCCGTGGGGTCGATGCCGAGGAGGTGGAACGTGGGGAACCCGCCGGTAATGACGACGGTGTTGTCCGTGTAAACCGGCGAGGCGACGAACTGTTCGGTGGGGCCGTCAACGAGCCAATATTGCGCGCCCGTGTCGGGGTTGTAGCTGGCGACGGACTTACTGCCGGTAAGCACCATCTGGGTCCGCCCATCTGGCGTGTTCACGATGAGAGGAGTGCAGTACGAGCGGGTGCGGTTCGGCCGGTCGACGCGCCATTTTTCTTCGCCGGTCGCCTGGTCAAGTGCGACAAGATAGGCCGGCGCATCCTGATCGCCGTTGATGATGACGGAGTCTTTATAGAGGATGGGTGACGCTCCCCAGCCGTGCGTCGAGTGGAATTCACCGGGAGATTCGTCCCAGAGCTTCTTGCCATCCAGGTTGAAACAGAACACGCGAAGGTTGGGATAATCGAGGAACGTGACGAAGAGTCGTTTGCCGTCGGTGGCGGGGGTGGAGCTGGCGTAGTTGTTGAGGGTGTGCTTGTGCTCGAGGGTGGCGGTGAAGAGGACCTGTTGCCAGAGAACGTGCCCGTCGCGGCGATCGAGGCAGAGAAGCAGGCGTTTCCCTTCGGCTTCAATGGCCGTAGTGAGGAAGATCTTGTCGCCGAAGATGATCGGGGAGGAGTGGCCGTTCCCGGGGATCGGGGTTTTCCAGAGAATGTTCTGAGTTGCGGACCAGGTGACGGGGACGTGGCTTTCGGTGGAGTGACCGTCGTGCGTCGGGCCGCGCCATTGAGGCCAATTGTCGGATTTTGCAGGATGGCAGAATAGCGCTGCGATTAGGAGCGGGAGAGCCAGAGAGATCCGCATGCGTAAGTTACGGGCGTCGGCATCGTTCGTTGGCGCGCGTCGCGGTTCCGCCGGCTGAAGCGGAAACTACTCTTTGGGCCCAAAGCGTTTGGCACCAAGCCGGGTCGGTGCAAACTCCGCCAGTTGATCCGGTTTCACCTTGCCCCTTTCAAGGAGATAAGGGAGTCGGGGTTGACGCGACGACTGTATTGACCTGACCCGCCGGGCCACCTGCCTTCGCCATTTTTTCCCGGCGCAACCCCTCCTCCGACTTGACATACCCCACCGTATCGGTATCTTTTCCCCTCCCGTTGCACCGGCGCTCGGCGCCCTTCCGGCGGGCGATCAGACGCAACGATTGGCAATTGGAAGAATTATGAGTGGCGATCGGATTCGAATTCGGATGGAAGCCTACGATCATCGGGCGCTCGACGCGTCGGCGAAGGAAATCGTCGACCACGCCAAGCGCACCAATGCCCGCGTTTGCGGTCCGATTCCCATGCCGACCCGGATCGAGCGGTACACGGTCCTCCGTAGCCCGCACATCGATAAAAAGTCCCGCGAGCAGTTCGAGATGCGGACCCACAAGCGCGTCATCGACATCTTCGAGCCGACCGCGCGTACGATCGAAGCACTGAACCGCCTGGTCGTCCCGGCCGGTGTGTTCGTGAAGATCAAGGCCTAACCTCTGACGTAAACATACACGCCCCTGCTTCAAGGGGCGTTATCTTTGATCTGCCGCTTCTCCGGACTGCGGGGTTCATCCAAGAACCCGTTCCCCTTCCCTCTTAAAAAGGAAAGGGCGCGTGTCCCGGAGGTTTTATTGTCTTGTGCGAAAGCGCCCTACGCGGCTTCGCAACATTCACTGGAGCGGGCACGAGTCGGCGTCGACGTTTGACGCACACTCCTCTACCTGACGGACATGACGCCAGCCCTATTGGGAAAGAAAGTCGGAATGACTCGCGTGTACAACGAGAAAGGGACCATCATCCCCGTGACCGTCGTGCAGTGCGAGCCTAACACCGTCACTCAGATTAAGACCGCCGACGGCAAGGACGCCTACAACGCCGTCCAGCTCGGATTTCGCGACTGCAAGGCGAAGTTCAGCACGTTTCCCCTCATCGGCCACGCCGCCAAGTCCGGTTCGGGGCCGAAGCGCCACTTCGCCGAGATGCGCGAGAAGGACGCCCCCGACGTCACCCTCGGCCAGTCGATTAACGTCGAATCATTCACCGGCGTCACTTATGTAGACGTCATCGGCACCAGCAAGGGCAAGGGGTTCGCCGGCGTCATGAAGCGCCACCACTTCGGTGGCCAGCCCGCCTCGCACGGTTGCGAACGCAAGCATCGTTCGCCCGGCTCGATCGCCTCCTACGCCACCTGGCGCGGCCAATCGGGCAAGCCCAAAAAGGGCCTCAGGATGGGCGGCCACATGGGCATGGATCAGACGACGACCCGCAACCTTCCCCTCGTTCGCATTGACGCCGCCAATAACCTGTTACTCATCAAAGGAGCCCTCCCCGGACCAAACGGCGGGCTTCTTTTCATTAGGAAGAGCAAGACGGCGCGCGTGAAGGTCGCCCAATAAAGGGCAAAGGACACAATGCCATGATCGAAGTCCCCGTATACAACCAGACCGGCCAGCAGATCGACAAGATCCAGGTCGATGAGCAGAAGCTCGGCGGCGAGGTGCGGAAGAACCTGCTGAAGCAGGCGTTCGTGATGTATCACGCCAACAAGCGCCAGGGCACCGTCCGCACCCAGGCGCGCGGCGAGGTGGCCGGTTCGACCCGCAAGATGTTCAAGCAAAAGGGCACCGGCAATGCCCGCACCGGCGGCATTCGCAATCCGGTCAAGGTCGGCGGCGGTCACGCCAAGCAGAAGCGCCCCAAGGAATGGCGCCAGGCGCTGCCCAAGCAGGCCAAGCGCCTCGCCCGCAACAGCGCGATCCTCTTGAAGATCCAGTCGAAGGACATCCGCGTCATCGACGACATCAAGCTCGATCAGCCCAAGACCAAGCTGATGGTTCAGGTCTACAAGGCGCTGGGCATCGACCGAAGTTGCCTGCTCGCCCTCGAAGGCCGCAATGAGTCGCTCGAAAAGTCGGCTCGCAATATCGACCGCACGAAGCTGACCACCGTGTCGCAGTTGAACGCCTTCGACATTCTGCAGAATCGCACGCTTCTCATGACGCGGGCCGGGTTCCAGCAGCTTGTTGGCTAACAGTC
>JBBRIN010000162.1:0-7482 GCA_038221115.1 Tepidisphaerales bacterium | reverse complement strand
ATGCCGGTGAGATCGAAACGACCGAGCAGCCGGTTATCCTTGGCGAATTCTCGCTCGCCCTGCAGCACGTTGATCGTCACGCTGTTCTGGTTGTCGCTGGCGGTGGAGAAGACCTCGGTCTTGCTTGTGGGGATCGTGGTATTGCGGGAGATCAGGGCGGTCATCACACCGCCGAGCGTTTCGACGCCGAGGCTCAATGGCGTGGCGTCGAGAACCAGGATGTCCTTCATCTCACCAGTGGCGATGCTCGCCTGCACGGCTGCACCGACGGCAACGACCTCATCGGGGTTGACGGTCTGGTTCGGCTCTTTGCCGTTGAAAAGCTCTTTGACGAGGCGCTTGACCATCGGGACGCGCGTCGAGCCGCCGACGAGAATGACCTCGTTGATCTGCTCGGGCTTCTGCTTGGCGTCCTGCATGGCGCTGAGCACCGGCTTGCGGCACTTTTCGACGAGTGGGGTGATCAACTGCTCGAACTTCGAGCGGGTGATGGTCTCCTGAAGATGCTTGGGGCCATCCGCCGTTGCGGTGATGAATGGGAGATTGACGGTGGTCTCCATCGAGTTGGAGAGCTCGATCTTGGCCTTCTCGGCGGCTTCCTTGAGGCGCTGCAGGGCCATCGGATCCTTGCGCAGATCGATGCCTTCCTGCTTGCGGAATTGCTCGGCCAGATAGTTGATGAGCTCTTCGTCGAAGTCATCGCCGCCAAGGTGGGTGTCGCCGTTGATGGAGAGGACTTCGAAGACGCCGTCGCCGACGTCGAGCACGGAGACATCGAAGGTGCCCCCGCCGAGGTCGAAGACGAAGATCTTCTCGTTCTTCTTTTTGCTGAGGCCATAGGCGAGGGCGGCGGCGGTCGGCTCGGGCAGCACGCGGAGAACCTTCAGGCCCGCGATTTCACCGGCGTCCTTGGTCGCCTTGCGCTGCGCATCGTTGAAGTACGCGGGGACGGTGATGACGGCCTGATCGACCTTTTCACCGAGGTAGGTCTCGGCGGTCTTCTTCAGCTCCTGGAGGATCATCGCCGAGATTTCCTCGGGCGTGTAGGTCTTGCCGCGCACCTCGATCTTCACCATCTCTTCGGCGCCGCCGACGATCTTGTAAGGGACCATCTTCTCTTCCTGAGCGACCTCGCTATGGCGGCGGCCCATGAAGCGCTTGATCGAAAAGACGGTGTTCTTGGAGTTGGTGACCTGCTGGTGCTTGGCGGTCTGGCCGACGAGGATTTCGCCCTTCTCGGTAAAGGCGACGACCGAGGGGGTCAGCCGGCTGCCTTGGGCGTTGATGAGAACCTTGGGCTGGTCCCCCTCCATGACTGCAACGACGCTGTTCGTCGTGCCCAAGTCGATGCCAACGATCTTGCCCATGGAAGTCTCCTAAAAGGATCAGAACGGTATTCGCAATGACAGGTAATCACGTCTTGGCAAACGATGTGCCATGTTTCGAAGCGGGGCGCGCTGGCACAAATCCAGCGGGCATAATCATTTGCATCAATGGCCGTGACGCGAACACGCGCTCCTCTTAGATGCCAAATCGACAGCCATGCGAAAGCTGCTGCCACTCTGGCAAGTGCGGTTAGGATGGCAGGATAGGTAATCTAAAGGCGTTAAAGCAGGCGGTCTCTGCCGGTTCGGGTAAACAGGTAGAATTTTCTCAATTTTTCAGTTGACTGATACCGATGGTGTGCGATAGAAATCAATCAGACGCACCGAACGTAATCTGCGTCACGAATCTCACTCTCCCCTCCGACCCGGGTCCGGGATGCCCTCCCCCGACCCGGGTTTTTTGTTTTCCTGCTAATCAGTAATCAAGATACCTGACTTCCGGTAAGACTTTACCGAAGACTCAGTTGCGTTTACGTTCACGTCATGCCTGACTCGCCACGCCCTTCGGCCAACTCCGACGCTGCATTTTCAAAAGCACGGCAGGTGATGCCGGGCGGGGTGTCGTCGCCGGTGCGCGCCTTCAAGACGGTGGGCGGCACGCCGGTGTTTGTGAAACAGGCGGAAGGGTGCCTCATCACCGACATCGACGGGAACGAATACGTCGACTATGTGCTGAGCTATGGCCCGATGATCGTCGGCCACGCGCACGAGCGCGTGGTGGCGGCGCTGTCGAAGGCGGTCGGGCGCGGCACAAGCTACGGGGCGCCTACCGAGGCGGAGACGCAGCTGGCCACGATCATCACCTCTGCGCTACCATCGGTGGAGATGGTGCGGTTCGTCAACAGCGGGACGGAAGCGACGATGAGCGCCATCCGCCTGGCGCGGGCGGTGACCAAGCGGGATCTGATCGTGAAGTGCGCCGGCTGCTATCACGGTCATGCCGATGGACTTCTGGTGGAAGCGGGCAGCGGCGCGCTGACGCTGGGAACGCCGTCCAGCCCCGGGGTACCGGCGTCGATCACCTCGAACACGCTGATCGTGCAGTACAACGATCTGGAAGGAGCGCGCGCGGTATTCGAGAAATACGCGGACAAGATCGCCTGTTTTGTGGTGGAGCCGGTCGCGGGGAATATGGGTTTGGTCGTCCCGGCGCCAGGATACTTGCCGGGACTGCGCGAGCTATGCACGCGCCACGGTGCGATGCTGCTGTTCGATGAGGTGATGACGGGGTTCCGCGTGGCGTGGGGCGGCGCGCAGGGACTGTTTGGCGTGAAGCCGGACATTACCTGTCTGGGAAAGGTGATCGGCGGGGGACTGCCCGTTGGCGCGTATGGTGCGAGCCGGGAGATCATGGAGCTGATGAGCCCGTCCGGGCCGGTCTACCAGGCGGGGACGCTGAGCGGCAATCCCCTGGCGATGGCGGCCGGGCTCGCGACACTGGAGATACTGCAGGAGCCCGGCGCCTACGAGCAGTTGGACCGCGCGAGCGAGCGGCTGGTGACGGGCCTTCGAGAAGCCGCCTCGGAAGCGGCGGTGCCCGTCGCGCTCAGCCGGGTGGGATCGATGGTAGGCCTATTCTTGGTGCGCGAAGCCGGCAAGACCGTCTGGAACTACGCCGACGCGGTCGCCAGCGACGTGCAGGCCTATGCCACGTTCTTCCACGCCATGCTCGATCACGGCATATACCTGGCGCCGTCGCAGTTCGAGGCGCTGTTCGTCAGCCTGGCGCATGACGATGGCGCGATCGACGCGACCATCAAGGCTGCCCGAATCGCCTTTGCAGCGGTGCGTGGATCATGATCATTCGGATCGACTCGTTGGACGACCCGCGGGTGGCGTGTTACCGCAACCTGAAGGATCGCGAGCTGGAGCGGCGAGGCAATCGCTTTATCGCGGAGGGCGAGCACCTGGTGCGGCGGCTGCTGGCCAGCGATTTCCCCACCGAATCAGTGCTGCTGGCGGATCGACGCGCCGAAGAAATGGCGCCGATCGTGCCGGAGGCGCTGCCCACCTACATCCTGCCACAGGCGCTGATGGATGAGATCCTCGGTTTGAAATTTCATAGCGGCGTCATGGCGTGCGGGGTGCGCAAGCCGCCCGCGAGCCTCGACGATGTCGTACCGAAGGATCGCCAGAAGCTGACGCTGGTGATTTGCCCGGAGATCTCCAACGCCGAGAACATCGGGTCGATGGTACGAATTTCCGCGGCGTTCGGCGCCGACGCGATGATCCTCGGCGAAAAATGCCACGACCCGTTCTGGCGGCAGTCCATCCGCGTGTCGATGGGAACGATCTTTTCGCTACCATCGGTTCAATCGCAAGATTTGAAGCTCGATCTGCGCCGGCTGCGCGAGGAATGGGGCGTGGAGCTGGCGGCGACGGTCCTCGATCAAAACGCCGAAGCGCTGGACGGCGCAAATCGCGCGGCCAGGTTTGGATTGCTATTCGGCTCTGAGGCGCAGGGGTTGGGCGCCGAGTGGGTGGCCGCTTGTGACCGGCGGGTGACGATCCCCATGCAGTGGGGAACGGATTCGCTAAACGTGGCGGTGGCGACGGGCGTGTTTCTCTATCACTTCACGCGCGACGCAGCGCTGCGCGAGCGGGCGAAATCGTGACGGCCCGCAGCCCATCAAGCTTTGAGATCGACGTGAGGTTTCCCATCATCGGGCGGCGCAGGCGCCTTCTCCTCGGCCTCTTCGTGGGGATGTCGCTGTTGGCGGCTGCCCTGTTGCGGATCCTTCTTCGATCGCACGCGCAGCGGGCGCGTGCTCGGATCGACTAGGCCGCGAAATGGATTGATTTGGCTCATGTGGCCACCGATGTCCCTTGGGAATATCGGCATATTCGAGCGGATCGATCAATCCTGGCAGGCCCGATAAGCCACTACTCCGCCTTTTGTTTCACGCCGTTTTTAGCCAGGGGATCGCCCGTTTCGCGGTCGAAGCCGTCCGGCGGGCGCGGGGATGAAGTGAAGTCAGCCGTCTGCTTTTCCCACTGGTCAAGACT
Source organism: Tepidisphaerales bacterium (assembly GCA_038221115.1). Lineage (GTDB taxonomy): Bacteria > Planctomycetota > Phycisphaerae > Tepidisphaerales > Tepidisphaeraceae > JANXVV01. The sequence continues at coordinate 3,091 of JBBRIN010000162.1, read as the reverse complement.
GGCGCGGAGGTCGCCAAGCGTGCCCGCGCGTTGAGGATCGGCGGCGAGATTCTTCAACTCCTGCGGGTCGGCAACGATGTCATACAGCTCCTCGGGCGGCCGCGGCTTCAGGAAGCACGTCATCTGTTCCGCCGTGAGCTTGCCGGCGTCGCGAAGTCGCCGCATTTCCTGAAAGGTCGGACTCCGCACCGCATCGGCCGGCGGCGTGCCTGCAAGGTCAGGCCAGGCGTTGCGGATGTATTTGAACTGTGTCGTCCGGACGCTGCGCTCATGGGCCGAAAAATCGTGCCAGTTATGTTCGGCGAAAACGCGGTCGCGGATCGTCGCCGTAGCGGGATTTTTCAGCAGAGGAAGGAACGACTTGCCCTGCAGCGTGGGCGGAGCCGCCACGCCCGCCGCCTCAAGAAATGCCGGCGCGATGTCGATGGAGCTGACGAGGGCATCGCACGTCGCACCGGCTGCGACATGCCCAGCCGGCCAGCGGACGAGGAACGGCGATTGAATGCCGCTGTCGTAGACGCTCGTCTTGCAGCGCGGAAACGGCCGGCCGTTATCGGTGATGAACAGGATCAGCGTGTCATCGAGCACCTGCTGGCGTTCAAGCTCCGCCAGCACCTTGCCGACATAGCCGTCGAGGCGGCCGATCTCGTCGTAGTACATCGCCAGGTCCGCGCGCGTCGGCGGCACATCGGGAAGGAACGGCGGGACCCACGCATCGGCCGGCTTGTGCGGAACCGGTAGCGCGTCCGGAAAGTACGGCCGATGCGGATCGATCGACGCGAGCCAGAAAAAGAACGGCTTGTCCTTCGGCCGCTCGGCAAGCGTGGCAACCCACCGCGTACACCCGCTGCCGTCCTCGCCGCTCTTTGGATCGGGCACCCCCCGGGTGTTCTCGTGTACGACGTCAAAGCGATCCTTGACCTGCGGCCCCAGGTGCCACTTGCCCGCTTGTGCCGTCCAGTAGCCGGCCGCCTTCAGCTTCTCCACAAACGTCACCTGCGCCTTGGGCAATGGCATGTGGAGGCGCTCCGCGCCGGTGGCGTGCGGATACCGGCCCGTGATGATGCTCGATCGACTCGGGCTGCATGAGCTGCACGTGTTGAACGCGCGCGTGAAGCGCATCCCCTCTCGCGCGAGCCGGTCCAGGTTCGGCGTGCGAACGCCCATGTTGCCGTAGGGGCCGCAGTCTTCAGCGCCCAGGTCATCGGCGATGATGAGGACGATGTTGGGGCGGGTGGGGAGAGCCGCGGACGCGTGAGTGCGGAGGAGGCAGATGAATCCGATAGCAGCGGCGGCGTAGTATTTCATACTGTTTCAGATTCCGGGTGGATCGATGGCGTCCATTTGACGTACTGCCTCTGAACAGAGGGTGTTGCTAACCGAGCCAAAGACAACACCCGAGGCTCATTGAGCCTCGGGTGTCCTATTTCCTCAATCTTCCCGGATGGCGTGGATGAGCTACGGAAGCTGCTCGTGGCTGGCCGTGCTGGCTTCCTCGGCGGCGATCATGCTGGGGGGAATGACCGTGGCCGTGACGCCGTGATTCACCTTCGCCGGGTCAACGGCGGCGAACTCTGTCGGAGTGATCACGCGAAGGCTCAGTTGCGTGTCGTTGGTGATGTCCCCCTTGACGCCGATGAACTTGCCCATGTGCGTGACGATCTTGCCGTCGTCGCTGCGGACATAGCACACCGTGCGGCCGTTGGCGGGGTCGGTCAGGCGATAGAGGGTCTTGCTGCCCATCTGGATGCTCGACGATTGGAGCTCGCCGACGGCGGTGTACATGGAGACGCCGACCTTTTCGAGGCGGTCCTCCAGTTCCTTGCGCTCCGACACCAGCGCCTGCTGCCGTTTGCGGCTCTCATCCTGCACGGCCTTGGCGGCGGCGAGCTTGCCGGCAGCTTCTCCGCGCGCCTGAAGCGTCGCGAGCCGCGTCTCGGCGATGCGGTGCAGCGTGTTGGTCAGGGTCTGGCTGGCGACGAGCGTCTCGTACCGCTGCGTCAGGGCGGCGATCGGCTGCTCGCCCAGCGGCTTGCGGTCGGCGGCGGCGAAGTCGGCCTCAGCCTTCTCGAACAGCGCCTCGGTGGCCGCGACATCATCGACGGGCTTCGTCGTAGCGCCGGCGATGAACTCGGTTGTCGGTTTGGTCGTCGGTCCCGCCACCTGATCGTTCTCAACCGGCGGAACGGGCGTGTCGGTGATCGGATTTATCTTCGGGCCCGGAGCGATCGGTGTTTTGGTATCAGGGTTCTGCGTCACGATCGGGCCGGGCTGATTGTCGCCGGTGGGCTTGGTGTTGGTTCCAAGAGTGGGCGGGGCGACGATCGGCTTGGTGGGCTCGATCGGCTTGGGCTTCGCCTCCGGGTCCGGCTCGACGAACTGCTTGTTGATGTAGACAAAGGCCTTGCCTTCGGGCGGGGCGATTTTGAAGTACTCGTCCTGCTCGCCGAGGATTTTGACCTCCATGCCGACCGAAAGCTGGCAGAGCGGCACGACCTTTAATGAGTTCAGCGCGCTGCCCGCGCGCACGTTGACGGAGTCCTTGTTGACCTTGCCCTGCGTGCCGTCGCCGTTGCGGTCGACGAAGGCCTTGGAGATGTAGCAGAAGCTCCCCTCGGGCGGCGTGATCTTGAGCCAGTCGAGCTTCAGGCCGACCACGGTGACGCGCGCACCCTTGTCGAGCTTGAGCATCGGGTAGTAGCTCTCGGCCGGTCCGCAGCGAACGTAGACGGAGTTCTGATTGACGATGCCGGGGAAGCTGTTCTTGGCGTTTTCGACCTCCACCGGCGAGGCCGTGGCATCGTCACCCGTGACGGCGGGCGCGGCGTAGGCGGCGAGCGGGGTGGACAAGAGCAGCAGCGAGCGGACGATCAGGGAACGGGCCGCGTAACGACCCAATAGGCGGGGGGACATCGAGCACCTCCATGTGCGTAGGAGCGAAAAGTTCCAGTTCCACGGCGCCATGGCCGCGGCTTTTCACCGATGAAGCGACAGGTTTTTCGGTTGCGAGCGGCGCGTCCTGCAGGTCCATTCTTCCGGCAAACCGGCCGGCCCGCAATTCTGATGAGGCCAATTCATAACACGAAAAATG
>JBBRIN010000161.1:0-7528 GCA_038221115.1 Tepidisphaerales bacterium | reverse complement strand
AGCGCGGTCTCCGGGAAGCCGTCCGCGCTGCGCGCGGTGGCGCTGCCTCCGGCTGGTGCCGGAACAGCCACGGCGGCTAATCCGAGGGGCGAGGCTGGGAAGCCCGAGCCGAAGCGTTGATGGAGGAAGACGGTCGGTCATTTGGGGTAGTTGATAGTTGATAGTTGGTAGTTGATAGTCATCAACCATCAACTCCTATTTCGCTTTTGCCTTTTTCTTCGACCCGTCCGCGTGAGCGGCCTTGCGGGCGGCCGAAAAGAAATCGTGGCACTCCTCGGCCTTGATGTGGTGCTCGACGAACCGCTGTGCGTCGGCGACGGTGGCCTTGTCGTCGACGATGTCGTGGTCGCGCAGGTATGCGAGCATCTCCTCGTCGATGGGGATGGCATGGCCGTCGAAGCTATAGAGCATCACATAGGCATCGACGAACGTGTGCAGGTCGGGCAGGTCGCGCAGGAACTGGCGCACGTCGCGCTTGCTGATGGTCGCCATGCGCTCCAGGTTGAGCGTGTGTTCTTTTTCGAAGATGGCATTGAGGGCGCGGGTGATCATCTCGACGCGGTGCTCGATGTCCGGGTAGCGCGACCCGAGCAACTCGATCACCTCCAGCTCGGTGGCGACGCGCAGCTCGTTCAGGTCGACGAATTCGCGATCGATGCGCGCGATCGCCTCGTCGACCCTGGCGTCGGGGACGTCGTAGCTCATGATCCCGCGCACCAGCGCCCGGATCGGCTCCTGCTTCTGGGCCGGCTGCGGCTTGTGCTCCTTCAGCAGCCGCTTGAACAGGCTCCTGAGGTCCTCGGCGTGTTTGGTGGCGTTCTTCATTCTGGCTTCGTGTCTTCCTGGTCAGTGGTGCTATGGGAGCTTGGGACAGCTATTCTAGGGCCTTCCAGCGGCCGGTGGTTGCTCATCGCTCGCGGCGGGCTCCGTGGAGGGTTGCTCTTGCGGCGCCGGCTCGCCGCCGGCGGCAGCGGCGGCCTCGGCGCGCTTGCGGTCGATTTCGGCGTTCTCTTCAGACACCTTGCGAAGAAGCTCCAGCACCTCAAGCTCCTTCTTCAGCTTCTCGTCGATCTGGAATTTGATGTACGGAACGACCCGAAGCGACAGCGACTTCGTCAGCCGCGAGCGCATCATGCCGGCCGAGTGCTTCAGCGCGTTCAAGGCGGCGGTCTGTTGCCCGGGCGTTCCCATGATCGTCACAAACACATCCGCGATCGACAGGTCCTCGCTCACCTTCACGCGGGTGATGCTCGGCATCCCCATCAGGCGCGGGTCGCTGATATCGCGCATGATGATCTCCGCCAGTTCGGTGCGGATCGTGCTTCCCAGTCTTTCGGTTCGTCGCGACATGAATCGGGGACAGGCACGCAGCCCGCTTTCACATGAAATCAATCTGATAGTCGATGAGGCTCGCCTGCGGAACGGCGCGCACGAAATCGACGAGTTTACTCAGGCCGCCCTCCACGTAGCGGCGGTCGTTGCTGACCATCGCGATGCCGAGGATGGCGCGGCGGTGTTCGTCCAGTGCGCCCACTTCAGCGATCGAGACGTTGTGCCCGTGAGCGATGCGGTCCTTGAGGCTCTTGACGACCTGCCGCTTGTCCTTCAGCGACATTGCATCGGGCACGGCGATTTCAATTTGCAGCACGCCTACGGTCATTGGCTCAATTGATGGTCGGTCACCGCCCGCGATACCCGGTGGGGCCGGCGGGCCCGCGCGGATAGAGCGTCGCGTCGTGCTAAGCCCTACAAGGTCCGCTGGATGGTTTCGCGGATATACGCTTCGAGCACGTCGCCAACCTTGATGTCGTCGTAGCCCGCAAGCTTGATGCCGCACTCCAGCCCGGCCTTCACTTCCTTAGCATCGTCCTTCACGCGCTTGAGCGTTTCGATGGCGAGGTCTTCGATGATGACGGTGCCGTTGCGAGTCAGGCGGATCTTGCTGCCGCGCTGGATGTGGCCGTCGCGGACGAAGCAACCGGCAATGCTGCCGACCTTGCTGAACTTGTAGACCGCGCGAATCTCGGCGTGACCGTGCAGTTTTTCGCGCACCTCCGGCTCGAGCATGCCCGACAGCGCCTTTTTCAAATCATCGAAGATTTCGTAGATGACGCGGTATAGCTTGAACTCGACGTGGTTCTGCTCGGCAAGAGCGCGGGCCGTCTCGTCGGGCGCCACATGGAAGCCGATGATGCTGACGCGGTTGTCGGTCGGCTTGGACATGGTGGCCATCGCCAATTGCACGTCGCTCTCGTTGATCGGCCCGACGCCGCTGTGAATGACGCGCACCTTCACCTCGTCGGTGTTGGATGAGGTGACGGTGTTGACGAGCGTCTCGACCGATCCCTGAACGTCGCCCTTCACGATCAGGTTGATCGTGCGGACGTCTCCCTCGCGCATGGCGGCCATAAGGGTGTCGGTCGTCGTCACCTTGTTGGCGGCGGCGAGCATGTTCTGACGGGCCTGGATCGAGCGCTCCTCGGCGATCGAGCGGGCGCGATCCAGATCCTCAACCACGTAGAATTTATCGCCGGCGGCCGGCAGCTCGTCCAATCCGCTGACAATGACGGGCGTCGATGGTCCGGCATCCGGAATCATCTGCCCGCGGTCGTTGAGCAGGCTGCGAATGCGGCCATACCCCGGGCCCGACAGAATGATATCGCCGACGCGGAGCGTGCCGTCCTGAACGAGCACCGTGGCGACCGAACCCAACCCCTCGTCCATTCGGCTCTCGATGACCGTGCCCCGCGCTGACGAACTCGGGTCGGCCTTCAGCTCCATGAGCTGCGCCTGCAAGTCGAGGACTTCGATCAGTTCCTTGACGCCTTGTCCGGTTGTGGCGCTGGTGCGGACGACTTCGGTTTCGCCACCATACTCAATGGGGTTGAGCCCATTGGCGGCGAGTTGGCCGAGGACCATGTCGGGGTTCGCATCCGGACGATCGATCTTGTTCAGCGCCACAACGATCGGCACTTCAGCGGCGCGGGCGTGGTTGATCGACTCGATCGTTTGCGGCTGCACGCCTTCGGCGGCCGAGACGACGAGCACGACGACGTCGGTCATATTGGCGCCGCGGGCACGCATGGCGGTAAACGCCTGGTGGCCGGGGGTGTCGATAAAGGTGACGCGCTTGGCGTTTTCGCCTTCGCCGACGGTGACCATCCACGCGGCGGTGTGCTGCGTGATGCCGCCGGCCTCGCCCGCGGCAACGTTGGCGTTGCGGATTTTGTCCAGCAGGCTGGTCTTGCCGTGATCGACGTGGCCGAGGATCGTGACCACCGCCGGACGCAGTTGCTGCTTCGACGGATCGCCTTCCTGCGCCGAAAATTCCGTCTCGAGCATTTCTTCGAGGGTCGCCTGCTCTTCGATGCGCAGCTCCAGCCCGTACTCCAGCGTCAGGGCCTCGGCGGTATCGGTGTCGAGGCCGGAGTTGATGTTGACGGCGATTCCCTGCTTGAAGAGCTTGCCCATGATGTCGTTGGTCTTCACGCCAATGGCGGCGGACAGCGACTTCACGGTGATCGGTTCTTTGATGTAAACAGGCTCGCCGCGCTCCATCGGGCTCTTGGCCTGCTGGTGCGTGCCGCGGTGTTCGACGCGGTCGAGGTGATCGCTGAACGCGCGGCGGTGCTTGCTGGACTCGGAGATGCGCTTGCGGCGCTCCGCCAGATCCTGCTCGCTGAATTCCTTGATCTTGTCGCCGGCTTCGGCGCTGCGGCCGTCGCCGCGGCGGCGGGTGGAAAGGGGCCGCCCGGCCTTGGTGGCCGCCTTTTTCTTTGCCTCTTCGTCATCCTCCTCGGTGACTTTCACGCCGCGGCCCGTCTGAGCACGGGCAGTGGTGAAACCGGTCGTTGGTCCGGCGTCGCGCGTCATCGGGCGGCGCGGGGCGGCAACGATGTCGGCCTTCTCCACGCGGATGACCCGAGGCCCCTGGATCGACGCGGGCTTGGGAACGACCAGTTGCGGGGCCGGCGTCACAACCTTTCGCTCAGGCGTGTGCTGGCGCGGGGCGTTCGGTCGATTCTCCAGGGTAATCGTCTCGCGCAATGGCGGGCGCTGCATCTCCCCGGGAGGCATCCGGTGCGCCGCGTGCGCGTGCACAGAGCCCGGGGGCTCCGCGGTTGGAGCAACCGGCGTCGCAGTGGGCGGCGGCGCGGCCGGAGCCGTCACCGGCACGTGCGGGGTAACCACCTGCGGCGTCGTCCGTACCGGCGCTTCTGTCGCCGGGCGCGTCTCCACCGTCGGAGTGCTCACCGGCGACGTCTTGACGGAAATGACAGCCTCACGCAACTCAGGTTCAGCAACAGCAGCCTTTTGGGGCGCAGGAATTCCCGCTGGCGCGGGCGCTTCACCCGATGCAGCGTCTTTCGCGGGGCCGGCCTCGTCCTTCTTTTTGCGCGCGCGCGGGGCCTTTGGCTTCTCCGCCCGCGTCGCGGTTTCAGTTCCCTCACCCTCGCCCGGGTCGATGGCCGTTGCCACGCCGCCCGAGCTTGGGAACCACTCGCGCACCGACTCGGCCAGGCCCAGCGAGATCACACTCATGTGATTCGGGGCCGCGTCGGCCAGACCCTCGTCCTTGAGTCGCGACAGGATCGCTTTGCTCTCAACGCCGAGTTCTTTTGCCAGCTGATTGACTCGAATCCCTTTAGCCAAACCGATCTCCAAAAAAGGTGACGCCGCGCCGGGGTCTCCGACGCACTGCGCCTCCGAGTATTACGTTTTTCAGGGCCCGATGGCCCATCTTCACTTCGGCTCATCACCACTGGGGCCAGGCGGCTGCGCTCGGCCCTCGGCCAGCGCCGCCACGTCGTCGCTCTCGTCATCATTAGGCTTGGTTGGCTCGCCGCCACCGGTCGCGTGAAGGCCTTGAATGGCCTCTTCCTCCGGCGACAAGTCCTCGGCCGCAAGCAGCGTCGATTCCTTATGTACCATGATCTCCGGCGCGCCGCCGTCCGATGATTCAAGCGGCTCGGGCATTTCGCTGGACGTTTCAGGCGCGCCGGTCGGTTCGGCGTCTCCGCCCGTGGGCGCGACAGCTTCCGTCGCCACCGCATTGCCCGCGCCGTTTGCGTTGCCATCACCGCCGCTGGCGCTTGCGCTACCCAGTCCGAGCAGCGCATTCAGAGCCCGCCGTGAATCGTTCGCCGCACTGGCCTTTGCCTTGGCCTCGGCCTCCTTGCGGGCGGCCGTCTCCACCGCGACCACCTTCGCGGTCTCGATGCATATTTCCACGGCCTTTGCCGCGAGGGCCTCATCCATGCCGAGCTCTTCCATCAGCGGGCCGGTGCCGACCTCGGCAATGTCCGCCACGTGGATCAAGCCCAGTGCGATGCTTTTGTCGACCATTTCGCCGGTGACGCCCTCAATCCCCTTGAGGGTTTCTTCAAGCCGCTTTACATTGAGCTGGAACTCAGCGGGCGTCAGGATGTCGATGTCCCAGCCCGTGAGCCGCGCTGCCAGCCGCACATTTTGCCCGCGTTTGCCGATCGCCAGGCTCAACTGGTCTTCGTTCACAACAACGGTCGCGCGGCCCAGTTCGAAGCAAAGCGATACTTCAGCCACTTCCGCCGGCTTCAGCGCGTTGCCGATCAGGATCTGCGACGACTCGTTCCAGCGAACGATGTCGATCTTTTCGCCGCCGAGCTCGTCGACGATGTTTTTGATGCGGCTGCCGCGCACGCCGACGCACGCACCGACCGCGTCCACCTTGCTGTCGATCGACGACACGGCGATCTTGGTGCGATGTCCCGGCTCGCGGGCCAAAGCCTTCAGCTCAATCGTGCGCTCGCCGACCTCCGGCACCTCGCGCTCGAACAGCCGGCGAATCAGTTCCGGGTGACTGCGGCTCAGAATGATCTTCACGGCGCTGGGCGTATCCCGCACTTCCAGAACCAGCGCCTGAACCCGCTCCCCGACCTGGTGCGCTTCGCCCGGGATCTGCTCGCTGCGCGGCATGATTCCCTCGGCACGGCCGAGGTTCACGATCATCGTCCCGCCCTCAAAACGGGCGATCGTGCCGGTGATGATGGTGCCGACGCGGTCCTTGTACTCGTCGTAGATGCTGCCGCGCTCGTCCTGGCGAATCAGCTGGATCATCACCTGCTTGACCGTCTGTGCGCCGATGCGCCCAACGACGGAAAGCGGAATCTCGGTCTTCTCGTTCGCCGGCTCGCCCTCGGGCGCCGGCGGCTGGCGGAAGGCTCGAATCGTGCCGGCCGACCGGTCCAGAGTCACCTCGAATTCGCTCGTGTCTTCGGTGTTGAACTGCTTGCGCAGCCCCGACGCCACGGCCTGCTCGATGTCCGTGTAAATCTGCTCTCTCTCGATGTTCTTATCGCGGGCGATCCCGTCGACGATGCGAATCAGTTCCTGAGGATTCATGTTCTGGTCGGTCCTTCGCTATTTAGTTTTCGTAACCTGACGTATCAATAAAATTGGCCACCATCCTGGCGGCCACAGTTTCGAGTATGAACCTGTAAAAGAGCGGCTACCCGCTCGACCCGGATTTTTTCGGTCGGCAGGCGGCTCTCACCGCGAAGCTGATGCCATGCTGTTGCTTATGCAATCGCATGGGCAGGCTCGTTGGAAAGGCTCAAGTTCATCCCGGTCTCTCCGGGCTCGAAAAAGTGGATCTTTCGCAAGTCCACACACAAAGCAACGCGCTGCCCGCTGGGGAGGCTGTTGCTTGCCTCCACCCTAGCGACCACCTGGTCGTTCAGGTTCGTTTCCATGTACACATCCATGTCATGTCCCAGCGGTTCGGTGACCGTCACCTTCATCTCCAAGGGAGGGCTCTCGTCCGCCTGGTTCACGGGTCGAAGCTGAAAATGCTCCGGCCGAATCCCAAGCACAACGTGCCGTCCGACCCGGCTCGCCAGCGCCTCGCGCAAACGAATCGGGATATCAAGCCTAAACCCATTCCCCGGTAACGTCAACTCGCCGCTGAAAACAGACCGCTCGCCCCCACCCCCTTTTTTACCGCCTCCCGCCGAACCGGTAGCCGTCAGCTTGCCCTCCTCGAACGTCATCCCACCATCGATCATCCTGACCGCCCCGTCGAAAAAATTCATTGGCGGCATCCCGATAAATCCCGCCACGAACCGGTTTTTAGGCTGGTTATATGTCTGCAATGGCGGGTCCGCCTGGTGGATGACCCCGTCCTTCATTGCCACGATCCGATCCCCCAGGGTCATCGCCTCTTCCTGATCGTGCGTGACATAAAGGGTGGTGGTTCGCAGACGGTGATGCAGCCGTTTCAGTTCAGCCCGCGTCGTCACCCGCAGCTTTGCGTCGAGGTTGCTCAACGGCTCATCGAACAGAAACGCCGCCGGCTCGCGCACGATCGCCCGCCCCACCGCCACCCGCTGGCGCTGGCCACCGGATAGCTGCCTGGGTTTTCGCTCCATCAGATGCTCGATCTCCAGCATTCGCGCCGCCTCGCCGACACGTCTTTGAATCTCCGCCTTTGGGGTCCCCCGAAGCTTCAGCCCGAAAGCCATGTTCTTGTAGACGGTCATGTGCGGGTACA
>JBBRIN010000160.1:0-7534 GCA_038221115.1 Tepidisphaerales bacterium | reverse complement strand
GTTCGCGGCGGGTTTCAGACGCATCGTTCCTCGATTTCACACGGAACCAAAGCTCTTCGTTCATTGAGCTTTTCCATGGAGATTAGGTCGAGCGAGCGCGTCCCGAGGAGTTTTTCGATGGCTGACGTCCGAAGCAATGGAAGCGGAGTAGATCCCCTCAACGCACGCCAGCGCGCGGCGACTTTCGCGGTCGAACCGCTCGAATCCCGCCAGATGCTCACCGCCACCCCCTGGAGCCTCCAGGACACGCTGATCGGTCTGGATTCAGAGACCGCCAATTATCCCCACGTCAACGGCGCGGGTCAGACGGTGGCCATCATCGACGAGGGCGTCGACTATAACCATTACGCCCTCGGCAATGGGATGGGCAACAAGATCATCGACGCCTTCAACTTCGACACCGGCACCACCGACGTCTTCCCGTACGACAACAATTCCCACGGCACCGGTACCGCCGGCGCTGTCGCGGGTGACGGACACGTCGTCAATGGCCAATGGTTTCAGGGCGTGGCGCCCGGCGCGAAGATCGTCGCCCTCAAGGCCAACGGCACATGGAACATCAAGGCGGCCTTCGACTGGGTGATTGCCCACCGCACGCAATACAACATCGTCGCCCTCAACTACGTCAACATGAATGGCGCCGATGAGACGCAGTACGCCAGCGAGATGCATCAGCTCCACGATTCCGGCGTCTTCATGGCCGGGCCCGTGGGCAATTACGGCCCAAGCCCCGCTTACCCCCACCTCGATCATCTCATCTACAACGTCGGCTCCGTGAACCTCTGGGACCAGGTCAGCTCGTTCACGCCACGCGGGCCCAACATTGACGTGGTAGCGCCCGGCGAAGGCATCATCGTCCCATGGTCTTACAACGGCCAGCATCTGGACCTCCCGAGCCAGGGCACCAGTTGGTCCGGCCCACTCGTCACCGGCACCGCCGCGCTGATCAAGCAGGTGAACGCCGGCTTTACTCCCGAGCAGATCCTCTCCATCATTAAGGACAGCGCTCACTGGGTCTACGACGGTTATAGCAATATGAGTTACGCCCGCCTCGACGTGAACGCGGCCGTCGGTCTCGCGTACCAGCGCTCCGGCACGGCGAGCAACACCCCGTCTCATCCGTCCGTGCCCGCCGTCGCCGCCTCTGTGCCCGCAACGACCACCTCCACCTCCACCCCCACGACTACCACAACAACAAAGACCGCGCCCTACCGCGCCACTCCTGCCGGAGTATCGGTGCCCAATGGCCCCTTCGGTATGAAGGCTGCCGCCGCTTCAAGCGCCAGCGAAGTCCTCAGTTGGTACGACAACTCGAAGGACGAAACCGCGTTCATCGTTCAACGCAGCACCAGTGCCGCGGGCAAGTTCAGGACCGTCGCCACCGTCAAGGCCACGCGCACCACCGCTCGCGGCACCGGCCTTCGGCAGTTCACCGACACGGGCTTGGCGTCGGGAACCACCTACTACTATCGCGTGTTCGCAGTCAATGCCGTCGGCTCCTCGGGCAACGCGAGCGCCAATGCCGCCACCCGATCCGCCAAGCGGAGGCACGCGAACTGATCTCCTAAGCTGGAAGGCACTCAATGGCACAGCACGAGCATCCGGATGCCGTTCGAACGTTGTACGACGGCAAGCACATCCGGCTCGTCTCGCGCGGCAACTGGGAGTACGTCACCCGCAAGGGCGTCTGCGGGATCGTGGGGTTTGTCGCGGTGACCAACGAGCAGAAGCTGCTGCTGGTCGAGCAGCCCCGCAAACCAGTAGCGGCGAATGTAATCGAGCTGCCCGCCGGCCTCGCGGGGGATCAGGCGGGCCACGACTCTGAAGACCTTGCGGTTGCGGCCCGGCGGGAGCTGCTGGAGGAAACCGGCTACGAGGCGGCGCACATGCGTCACTTGGTCGCAGGGGCCGCCTCCGCCGGTATCACCGACGAAATGATTACTCTCTTTTTGGCGACCGGGCTCGCGAAAACTGGTTCCGGTGCCGGCGACGGATCCGAGCAGATCACGCTCCATGAGGTTCCGCTCGCCGACGTTGAGTCGTGGTCGGCGATGCGACGTCTTGAGGGGAAGGTGATCGATCTCAAGGTGTACGCCGGGTTACACTTCGCGCGAGTTGCCGCCCTTGGTTAAACCCCACAAAAAAGATTCTGGCGTTCATTAGGGAATTGTGTATAGTCCGATTTCAGCTGGAAAGCCAAATCAGGGACGCGCTAAAAGGGACGTCCGATCGCGAGTTCCACATCTTTCGATAGATTGTTTTGCCGATAATCCGATCTCCCCATGCGCCGCGCGCAAGACGCCCGCGGCAGAGAGACTATGCCATGAAGGCATCGAATACCGCAACCGCGTTGCGCTGGCCCGCCGCCTTGAACCGGACCGCGATGCGCACCAAATGGTTTGAACGAATCACCGCCATGCCGCCGGGGCTTTCCATTCGCGAGCTGGCCGAACGGCTCGACCGGGCATATCCGACGGTAAGCTTCTGGGCCAAGCTCTTCAGCTATCGCTTCAAGCGCATGCCGCGGGGCCGCAAAAGCAGCGTCGACTGGGAGACGGCCGACTGGTCGATGAAGAACAGCGTCCTGGCCGGCCAACTTGGCGTCACCAGCGAGCGCGTCCGCCAGATGCGCCAGCAACTCGAGCTCCCGCCGGCACCCCGTTGCAGCATCGGCGGCATCCGCTTTCGTGCCTTCGTCCATGAAAACAGCCGCCGTCTCCACCGCTGGTCCATCCGCGAAATGATCGCCGCGTCCGGCGCGGACATCTCGACCGCCACCGCCCACGTCATCTTGCAGAAGGTGGGGCACCGGCGAAATGGCAGCGCGCGTCGGCATAGCCGCGCGCGATCAGGTTCGATCCGTTGAGGGTTGAGCCCCGTTACTTCAGCTCGACAGTCCAGTACGCCGTATCGAGGAACTGCCGCCAGCTCGAATACTTTTCATCCGCCAGCCGCACGCTGATGACGGGGCTGCGCTTTGGCTTCACCGGCTTGGTGATCAGGTGCATGTGCGCCTGAATGGGCGTGCGCCCGCCCTTTTTGACGTTGCACTTCACGCAGCAGCACACGATGTTGTCCCAGGTCGCCCGCCCGCCCTGGCTCTTGGGCACCACGTGGTCCAGCGACAGCTCGCTCGTCGGGTACTTGCGCCCGCAGTATTGGCAGCGGTTCGAGTCCCGCGCATAGATGTTGCGCCGGTTAAACTTCACGTCCTGCTTCGGCAGCTTCTCGTAGATCAGCAAGCGGATGATGCGCGGCACCGCAATCTGGAACCGCACCGTGTGGATCCAGTCGAATTCGTCCGGCTCAAACTCCTTCTTTAGCTCGCTCAGCTCGCGCCAGCTGTTGAAGTCGAAGTTCTGCCATTTGCTCTGGCCGCTCTCGTCCTTCTCGATATGCACCACCTCCGCCATATCGCGGCAGAGCAGCGAGAAGGCGCGGCGCACGTTCACCACCCGGATGGCCTGGTAATATTTATTGAGAACGAGAACGTTGGCGCTGAGTGCCGAGCCGGCCGGATGGCCATGGCTCGAACTCGCGCCCGGCAGGTGTGAAGTTGGCGACGGCTGGATCATCCTCGACGCCTCAACTTTATACCGAAACCGCTGCAACCCGCTCAACACAGGATCGGGAGCCGCGGCTCGATAGGTTTGCCTCGCGCTATCCGCATTATCAGACTGGCGGATTCTACCGCCCGTCGGGCACAATATCCAGCCTGCGCTAGTGCTGGCGGCTCATGATCAGCAGGGCAATCGTCATCGTCTGAAGCGTCAACGCGACGAGCACGTAGATCTGCACGGTCGCCAGCGACGACCCTCGAATATAACCCAGGAAAAGAACCGCAAGCACCAGCACCTGAACGATGCCGGCCATCAATTTGCTCACCGAGAAATCCGTCACCCCCTGCTCGTTGCGCCGCCGCAACTCCAGAAGAATCTGTTCCGCCACAAGCTCCAGCCGCGTCGGCGTCGCAGGCCGCTGCTCCGGTTTATTTCCCGGGGCGGCGAGCGCAGGTTTGGCCGCCGGTTTTGGTGGGGTTGGGGCTTGGGCGGACTCCGCTCCCCCGGAGGTTTGCCCCACGAGCCGCATCGGCTGCGCCGCCGCCGCTTGTCGCTCGATATACTCGACGGCTTCCAGCAATGTCGCAGCCGTGAACTCGGGCCGCGCCGTTGCCTCATCTTCCGCCGCGGGGCTTGCCGCCAGGCTCGGATCGAAAAATAGAATGGTCCGGCACCCCGCCGCGTGTCCCGCCTCGATGTCGCGCGGCGCATCTCCGATCAACCAGCTCCGCGACAGATCCAACGCCATCGCCTTCGCAGCCCCGATGATCATCCCCGGCTTCGGCTTGCGCAGATCGCTTTCCTGCCGATACTGCTCGACGGTGGCTTGCGGGTGATACGGACAAAACTCGTGGCGGTCGATGATCGCGCTGGGGTTGTCAGCCGCCAGCATCTCATCCAGGCGCGCGTTCACCGCCCGGACCGCGTCCTCATCAAACATGCCGCGCGCCACCCCGCTCTGGTTGCTCACGACCACCGTCGCATAACCGAGCGCCCGCACCCGCGCCAGCGCCTCTGCCGCCCCGTTGACCAGCACCACCTTCGCCGGATCGCCCTGGTACCCGTCGCCGACAATCAGCGTGTTGTCCCGGTCAAAAAAAACCGCTGGCCGCTTCATGCGCGGTCGATTATCGGGAGATCATCCCGAACATCAATGCCAATAGTCCATCGCACTCCGCTGCGAATCATTTTTCGTTGGCGACCAACTCGCCGAAATGGTCGGTCTGAATGAAACTCTCGTCATCCGCGCAGTAGGCAGTCAGCCGCCCATCCTCCCCCAGCGCCGCGGCGGTGTCGACGAGCACCATCTTCCGCCCCACGACCGGCAGCATCTGCGGCTGCTCCGCCGGCCCGGCGTAGTAGGAGACCGGCGTGTGCCCAAAAAACCCCGTCCTTCCCCACGCCTTGGCGCGGCCAATCTCCTCGCTGGTAAACCGTCCCCACAACACGCTGTGCCGAATCCTGAAATTCTTGGCCAGCCTCGCCCCCACGGTTGGCGCTTCGGAGAGCTCATCGGGCTCCCATTTGCCATGGACGACAAACAGATCCTCCTCTTCATGCACCGCCGGCAGATTGCGAATGAACTGCCGGTGTGCCGCGGGAATTTGCCGGCCGATCCGGTCGAGTTGATCGGGATGGCATCGTTCGGTCAGCAGATCGAGCTGCGCAAAGTCGATGTCGTAGCTGAGCAGCGTCGAATCGAGCCCGTACTTCATGAACCATTGAAACGCCGCCACCCGGTCGCCCCGCGCCGCGTTCTCGGCGTAGCACTCGCCGTTGATCACCAGGTCGAAGATGTCATCGTGGTTTCCCCGGATGAAGCTCGCATTCTCCAGTTGAAGCAAGAAATCAATCACCCCCTTGGAGCGGCTTCCTCGGTTGACGTAGTCGCCGACAAAGATGAATCGCGCCTTCGCATCGCGCCCGCGCACCGCCGCCACCAGCGTGGTCAGCGGCTTGAGCATTCCGTGAATGTCTCCAACGATCCAACGCATAGCGGCGCCCCGTCCTTCGAAGGACGCCTACTGTAACGCCAACCCGCGCCCGGTGTAACGCCCCGCCACATCGCGCGCGCGGCCGGGCAGGGTACAATCCTCCGACACGCAATCCACCTTCAAGGAGCCCCGATGACGAAGATGACTTCCACGCCCGACTGGGCCGATAAAAAGAGCAAGCCCCCCAAGGCCGGCACCCCGCCAATGACCAAGCCGCAGATCCGCGCCGCCCTCAATACCCTGACCGGCTGGAAATTCATCGGCGGCGAGATCGCCAAAACCTACCCCTTCAAAAACTACTACCAAACCATGGCCTTCGTGAATGCCATCGCCTGGGTCTCGCATGCCGAAGATCATCACCCCGATCTGGAGGTCGGCTACAACAAGTGCCGCGTGCGCTACAGCACTCACTCCATCGGCGGCATCTCCGAAAATGATTTTATCTGCGCCGCCAAGGTGGAGCGCGTCTTCGCGGGGTGATGGCGCTATCCGGTCCGTCCGGCGAGGCTGGCGATCACCACCGTCAGGTCGTGCGGATCGACCGGCTTGGCCACATGAACCTGAAAGCCGGCAAGCAGCGCTTGCCGCTGGTCCTCCTTGGTCACGAAAGCCGTCAGCGCCACCGCCGGGAGGTCGCGGGCGGTGTGACCGGCTTTGCGCACCTGCCGGATCAAATCAAAACCATCTTGATCGGGCATGCCGATGTCGCTGACGAGTATGTCCGGACGCCCGTTTGGTCTCCCCTGGGTTAGGGCGGCCATCGCTTCGGCGGCGGAGCCCGCCGAGGTGACCGTCGCCCCCGCTTGTCCCAACACCTTGGTGAGGAGGCGTCGGGCATCCGCCTCATCGTCCACCACAAGCAGACGCAACCCGTCGAGGCGCATGACGGGCATGCCCGACTCGACGAGAGTTTCCGATCCATGATGCGCCGCCCCGGCGGCCCCCCCGGCCTCCGTCTCGTCGCCGCCCTTCTGCACGCGAGCGGCGTGGACGGGGAGGGTCACGGTAAACGTCGAGCCGCGTCCCTCGCCGGCGCTGCCGGCCTCGACCGTCCCGCCGTGCATTTCCACCAATTGCTTGACGATGGACAGGCCCAGCCCCAGGCCGCCGAACTTCCGCCGCGTGCTGCTGTCGGCCTGCCGGAAGCGATCGAAGACGAACGGCAAAAGATCCGCCGACATCCCCTGGCCCGTGTCGATCACCCGGATTTGCACCGTGGATTGCTCGCGCGACAGATCGATGTTCACCGTGCCGCCCTTTGGCGTGAACTTGACGGCATTGGACAGCAGGTTCCACACCACCTGCTGAATCCGCACCGCATCGCAGGCGACGCCATTGGCGGCCGGATCGAGCTGGGCATTCAGCGCGATGTTCTTCGCCGCCGCCGCCGCGCGCACCACGTCGAGCCCCTCCTTGACGACCTCCGTCAATTCGCACGGCTTGATCTCCAGCCGCAGCTTGCCGGAGATGATGCGGGCGACGTCCAGCACGTCGTCGATCAACTGCACCTGCACCCGGGTATTGCGGTCGATGACGTCCAGTCCCTCGCGCAAATCTTCCTCGTTGCATCCCTCCCGCCGCAGAATGCCTATCCAGCCGACGATCGCGTTGAGCGGCGTGCGCATCTCGTGGCTGAGCGTGGCGAGAAACAAGTCTTTGGAGCGGTTGGCGGCTTCGGCCTCCATGCGCAGAACCTGCTCATTGGCCAGCAGCCCTTCGCGGTCGCGCTCGAAGCGCTTGAGTTGCGTGATGTCATTGAAGCAGGTGATGGCCCCGACGATTTCTCCGTCCTCGCGGGTGAGCGGAAAGAAGTTGACCAGCACCGGCAGGCGCGAGCTGTCGGGGCGCTCGATGACCACTTCGACGTTCTCGCGCGGCTGCCCGTCGCGCAGCACGTCCACCATGGGGCTTTGCTCGTGCGGCAGCGGGGTGCCGTCGGGAAGAAAGAGCTTGAACGAACCGCAGTAGCGCTCGGCGGGG
>JBBRIN010000159.1:0-7534 GCA_038221115.1 Tepidisphaerales bacterium | reverse complement strand
ACCCCAACTCGGCAGGTCGGCGGGTACGCCGGCACCGATGAAGCTCAGGCTCGATTCGAGGATGATCAGCAGCGCCAATTGCTGCGTGCCGAGCACGATGATCGGCGTCCAGGCGTTGGGCAGGATATGCCGGAAGATGATGCGCAGGTCGCTCGCCCCGGCCGCCCGCGCCGACTCGATGAACGCCGAAGCCTTGATTCCTAAGGTTACCCCGCGGATCGTGCGCGCGAACACGATCCACGCGGCCAGTGCCAGCACGATCAGGAGCACTCCCAGGCTACGCCCGGCGAAAGCAACGATACTGATGGCGAGGAGGATGCTGGGTATCGCCAGCTGCACGTCTGCGAGGCGCATGGCAACGGTGTCGAACCAGCCGCCGAAGTAGCCGGCGAAGAGACCCACGATGACGCCGAGGCTCCCTCCGATGAACACCGCCAGGAGGGCAAGGCCGAGCGAGACGCGGCCCCCATAGAAGATGCGACTGAGGATGTCCCGGCCGACCTGGTCGGTCCCGAGCAGGTGGAACGTCCCCACTTTCGAGGTCGCCAGCGGCTCCACGAGCTTGATCCGCGGGTTGAGCGCCTGGGGGGACGTCGGCGCGATCACGGGCGCCGCCACGGCGGAGAATGCGATGAGCAGCAGGAAGGCCAGGCCGGCCACCGCGCGCCGCGAGCGGAGGAATCGCCGCCCGAGCATGCGCCGCGCGGCGGACTGGGGAGATACCACTCGTGAGGTTCCACCCACGGGAGGCAAAGTGCGAGATACCATCAGGTCACTCCAGTGTGGTGAGCCACGTCACGAGGCCGCTCCGCCGCCCCGCACTCAGGCGTGGTGGATCCGCGGGTCGATGTAGGCGTAGAGCAGGTCGACCGCCAGATTGATGAAGACGAAGAAAACGCTCAACATCAGGACGGCGGCCTGGACCAGCGGGTAATCCCTGGCGTTGATTGCCGTGTACACGACCGTGCCGACGCCCGGCCAGGCGAAGATGGTCTCGGTGATCACGGCCCCGCCGAGCAGCGTCCCAATCTGGAGGCCGAGGACGGTAACCAAGGGGATGAGAACGTTGCGCATGGCGTGGCCGTAGACGACGCGCCGGTCGGCCAGCCCCTTGGCGCGCGCGGTACGCACATAATCTTCGTGCAACACGTCCAGCAAGCCTGAGCGCACCAGCCGGGCGGTCAGCGACATCAGGTACGCGCCGAGGGTGATCGCGGGCAAGACCAGGTGCTGCGGCCCACCGATGCCGGACGCGGGGAGAACTCTGAGGAAGACCGCGAACACCAGCACGAGCATCAACCCGAGCCAGAACGCGGGGATAGATTGGCCGAGCATGGCCACGCCCATGCCGAGATAGTCCCAGGGGGTGTCTCGGCGCACGGCGGAGAGGACCCCCATCGGCACGGCCACGACGACAGCGAATGCGAGCGCGACGGTCGCGAGCAGCAGCGTCGCCGGTAGGTGGCCAAGCAGGACCGTGACCGTCGGCTCGCCGTAGAAGAGCGACCGCCCCAAGTCGCCGTGCAGCGCCTGGCCGAGGAAGACCAGGTACTGGGCCGGGATGGGGCGATTCAGGCCCAGTTGTTGGCGCATCGCGGCCACCTGCTCGGCCGAGGCGCTCTCCGACAGCATGGCGCGCGCCGGGTCGCCCGGGATGAGGCGCACCAGGACGAAGACGATGATCGACACCCCGAAGACGAGGCCAACCGACTGGATGAGTCGGCGGATGATGTAGTTCCCCATGGTCGCGTCGCGCGTGGCGGGCCGGGCGATTGCTCACCCGGACCGCGAGCGCGTCTAGCCCAGTTCCGTGTCGCGGAAGGAGAAAATCCGGTTCGGCAACCATGTGAACTTCTTCACCTTCGCGCGCGCGGCGTAGTTCCAGTTGATCTGGTGCAGGTAGATGAACGGGGGCGCCTGCCAAAGCCCGGCGGCGGCCTGCTCGTAGAGCGCCTGCCGCTTCGCCGTGTCAATCGTCGTCGCGGCGTCGCGAATCTGCTGCTTGACCGCCTCGTCGCCGAACTTCACATGGTAGAGATCGCCGACCACGCGCTCCTGGAGGTAGCGGTCTGGATCGCCCGTCACGGCGATGCTGCCACCGTAGCCAACCTCGTACTTCCCGTCATTGAAGGAGGCGAGCGCGGCGATCGGCTCCTGGAGGTTCAGGTTCAGCTTGACGCCGATCTTGCCCAGCTCCTGGACTGCGTACTCAGCGATCTCCTTGCCCTTCGTGAACTGGCCGTTCGGCACCTTCAACTCGGCCTCGAATCCGCTCGCGAGCCCTGCGGCAGCGAGCTCTTTCCTGGCCTGGCCGGGGTTGTAAGGATTGACCTTGATCGGGTCTTTTTCGTTATAGCCCAGCAGGCCCCGCGGCGGGTACGAAGCGAGTGGCTTGGCGTTGCCGCTCAGGATGTCGTTGGCGATGACGTCGCGGTCGAGCGCGTAGTTGAATGCGCGGCGCACCTCCGGCTTGCCGAGGTGCGGGTGCGTCTCGCCATTCAGCGTCAGGAAGTCGGTCTGCCACAGTTCGCTGCGGATGATCTTGAAGTTCGGGTCATTCTTGATCGTCTGGACGTTCTCTTCGCTGATGCCCTCGATCAGATCGGCCTGGCCGGCACGGAGTGCCGCGACGAGCGAGCTCTGGTCGAGGATCGGCTTGTAGATCACCTTGCTGACCTTCGGGAACCCCTTCTCCCAATAGTCCGTGTTCGCCTCGAGCACGTACTGCTGGTCAATGTTGAAGTCGGTGATCCGGAAGGGACCGGTGCCGATCCCCTCCTCGTAGGTCATGTCCCTGTTGGTGCCGGCCTTCGGCGGGACCATGTAAACCACGACGATGTTGTTGAGGAGCGGGGCGATCGGGATCTTGGTCCGTAGTTCGACGGTGTACTTGTCGACGATCCGTACAGGTTCGTCCTCGAAATCCTTGAAGACGAATGAGAGACCCGACAGGGCGTTGCCCTTCGCGCGCCCGATCGTCGCCTTGACCGACTCGCCGTCGAACGGCGTGCCGTCGTGGAACTTCACCCCCTGGCGCAACTTGAATGTCCAGGTCTTGCCGTCAGCGGACGGCTGCCAGCTCTCCGCCAGGACCCCGTAGATCTTACCCTGCTGATCGAGGTCAACCAGCGGTTCGAAGATGTTGCGATGCAGCACAAACTCGTTGAGACCGTAGAATTTCTGCGGATCTTTCGTCCGCACCTTCCCCGGCTTGGCGAAATTCAGCACGCCCGTTGGCGCCGCAGCGGAAGCCGGAGCGGTCGCGGGCCGGGCAGCCGGGGTTGCGGCGGCCGGGGCACTCGTCGCTGTGGGGGCGGCACTCTGTCCGCAGGCGTTGAGGATCCCCACGCCGGCGGCGACGCCCGAAAGCGCGAGGGCTTGCCGGAGAAAATGACGTCGGCCACGCGGTTGATTCTCCTGGGTGATCATCGAACACTCCATGATATGCCCCATGCGGGACACCAATCGTGCCAGCGAAGCAGACTTTCGGCGGCGGGCGCGGCGTTGCCCGTGTACACCTCCCCGTGCGACATCACTCGGCGAGCGTGCCTGCAGAACGCCGCGCCGCACATGTATCTTCCGAAAGGAGCTACCTTCGTGCCAATTAGGAGACCTCGTTGATTATTGTCGGCGAAACTCCGGGTTTGCATCAGAAACCGACGGTGCCACTATTTCTGCCTGCGTCAATCGGGCGGATTTGCCCGCCACGCGATTCACTCTGCCAACATCTCAACATGCTCGACAAACTCCTATGAGCAAGCCCGAGCAGAACCCGGTTCATTCACCGAATGAATTTACTATAGCGCGGCGGTGTGGCGATGGCAAGCAGATGAATGGGTTCGATCAGGGCGTATCTACACTCGTCTGCATAGTTGCCCGTGCAGTTATGCTACCATCGGACAGGAGAACGACAGCGCGGATGGTGGGGGTACTGATGGACAGGCCGAGCGACTGCTGACGACAGCGGAGGGGCGATGGCGGCCAGGGACGCGAACGCTTTTGGCGCACTCCTGAGGCAGCACCGGAACCATGCGAGACTGACGCAGGGGGAACTGACAGAGCACGCGGGACTGAGCGTGCGCGGGCAGTGACCGGCGCAAGTGATGAAGCGCGGACGCTACTGGCTGAGGTCTCATGGAGGTCAGCAGTAGCATTCGCGGGAGGGTCAAATGGAACTTGAGGGACATACGGCCTTAGTCACGGGTGGCAGTGGCGACATCGGCGCGTCGATTGTACGAAGTTTAGCAAAGCGTGGCGCGAACGTGGTGATCCACTACCACGGGAACGCCGCTACTGCTGAGTCCCTTCGGGCGGAAATTGTCTCGCTCGGATGTCGGAGTATCATCGTGCAGGCCGACCTGGCATCATTCGATGACATCGAACGCCTTGTGCGAGAGGCGCGTGCGCTCGGTCCGATCGACATCCTTGTGAACAATGCCGGCTCGCCGGTTCGTCGGGTGCATTGGACGGACCTGGACGCGGCATTTCTCGATCTCGTCTTCGGTCTCAACTTTCGCGCGCCTCTCTTTCTCTGCCAATTTCTCACGCCCGCAATGATCGCTGGGGGTGGGGGCGTCATCATCAACGTGCTGTCCACCGCCGCAAACACCGGGGGGACTGACACGGTCTATGCCTACGCGTCCGCGAAGGGGGCACTCCAGACACTGACGCGCGGATTGGCCCGATCTTTGGCCCCGCAAGGGGTTCGAGTACTTGCCGTATCGCCAGGTACCGTCGATACGGATCTGCAGCGACCGCCCCTCGGCAACCCGGCGCTTCTTGAACAGCTGAAAAGTGGTATCCCTCTCGGGCGCATCGGTCGCCCCGAGGAAATTGGTGAGGTGATTGCCTACCTCGCGACAGATGCCGCGAGCTTTATCGTTGGCGAGACGATACACATCAATGGCGGGCTTTATATGACATGACAACACTGGGAGATAGGCGACGGCTTTTACGTTCCTGAAAACCCTTCGCCGCACTCATGGGAACAAACGGCAGGTACACGACACCGTGCAGGTTTCTTATCGTGCCGCCCCTTCTTCTCCCGGCAGATCGGGGAGCGGCACGACCGGCGCGGATGGCGTCATCGCGATTGCGATTCGTTCACCGATTGCCAACACTCCCGCCTCCATATGTTTCGTTGCGGCCACTGCATCGCGCTGTCGCAATGCCTCGACGATCGGTATGTGACTCTCGACCGCTTCATGTAGGCTGAGGTGCTTCGGAATGGCCATCGTCAGGAAAAGTCGGATCGGAAACATCAAGCGTTGCCACGCTTCGATCATCCGGCGATGACCCGACAATGCACACAGCGTGCTGTGAAACGCCAAGTCGAGCTCGATCTCCGCTTCGGCGTTTTCCGCCGCCTCCGCAACACGCATTTGTGCGATCAGCGCATCAAGCACGACAAGGTCGTCCTCGGTTATGCGCTCGATTGCACGTAGCACCATGGCCGTTTCAAGGAGCGAACGGAGACTGTAAATCTCACGAATATCGTCCGCAGTGAAGGACTTTACGAAACCGCCGCGATGTGGCTCGATCACAATCAGGTCTTCGGCTTCGAGCTCTCGCAACGCTTCACGAACAGGACCATGGCTCACGCCCATCAGTTCCGCGATTTCCGCTTCGACGAGATGCGCGCCCGGTTGATATGCGCCGCTCAGTATCGCCTCACGCAACGCATGCGTCACCTCCCTGCGGAGGGTCTGACGCCGCGCCGGATCGAGTTGCCGCCGATTTGCTTCCACCATGCACTCCCAAGTGTGAATTATCAACGACTCGCCTTTCACACAGTATTTTACTACGAAGCGTCCTGTTACTTGTCAGGTCCACAAGGGGCGCACGGGTTGTACCCTCGTCGTCGGCGCCTCTCTGCGAAATGGTGGCCCCGTACGCCGTCTCAAGGCTGTACGTCGTGCCGAAATCAAGGAACAGCGAGGGAGGAATGTGTGCTTGACAGGGGATATGGTGATTGATATGATGCGCTTGTATCGTTAACTATTGATTATTGATAATCCTGCCACTTGAGTGAGGGCTGTTCTGACCTTGGCGAAGAAAGGGATCGGTATGTTGCAAGCAGGTGCCGCGCGATCCGTAATTAATCCGCCGTTGGGCATCCGCACCTGGGGGTTCAGCTCGCGGGAAGGAATGGTCGAAGAGGTCGAAAGCGATCTGACGGTCACGAGTCTCGTGTTGAGTAGCGACGAGACGAAGGTCGCGATTATCGCGGTCGATCTTGTCAGCCTCGCGCGCGGCGCCGTGACCGTGCTACGCGAGCGCGTCGGCGTAGCGCTTGACATTCCTTTCTCGCAAGTGCTCACCAATTGGAGTCATACGCACAGCGCGCCAATCGCACCCGATCGCCTCAACAATGAGACGACTGAACAACGGGCGATGCAAGAAGCGTATCAGGCAATGGTCATCGAAAAGACCGTTGCATCGGCGATCGCTGCAGACAAGGCGCTGCAACCCGCACGCATTGCCTCCGGTTGGGGCGAGAGCCATATCGGCGTGCAGCGCCGAGAGATGGGCCTCGATGGCCTCGTCTTTCTTGGTGAAGTGCCGGAAGGCGAAACCGATCCCGCCGTTGGGGTCATCCGCATCGATGATCGCAGCGGCAAGCCCATTGCCATCCTTTGCAGCTATGGCTGTCACACGGTCGTCGTCGGGCCACGTTCCCTCGTCGCTTCCCCGGACTATCCCGGTGCAACCCGCGATGTGGTCGAGCAGGTCCTGGGTGGATACACGCTCTTTCTCCAAGCCTGCGGCGGGGACATCATGCCCATCGGCGGTATGGGGTACGAGGAGGATTGCAGCGATACGAAATTCCGGGTGGGGGCAATGCTCGCCGGTGAGGTGATACGCGTCGCTGCGGATTTGCGCACTCATGTCACGCGCGGCGATCGCTCGTCGCTGAAGTCAGGGTCGGCGATCACGTTGTGGCCCTGGGCGCCCGTGCAGGACGACGACTCGCCAGTCGTGCTCCGCGCGATCAGCGAGGTCGTTGCGGTGGATCTCATCGACTTTCCACCGCTCGATGTTGCCGAGGGAATCCGCGACGAAAAGCACAAACTGCTCGCTGAAGCGGAAGCGACTGGCGACGATCGGGATCGGGTCTTCGCCACATACATGGCAATGGCCGCAGACACGCTCGTCGATGCGATGAAGACCGGACGCACGACGATCGACTTCGATATCCAGGCGGTTCGCATCGGCGATTTGGTAATCGCCGGAATCGGCACGGAAGTCTTCTCCGGCACGGGGAAATCGATCAAGGCGCAATCGCCGTTCGAGCACACCGAGGTGCTCGGATACACCAATGAGCTGACCGGCTATCTCCCGCGCGCGCAGGACTTCCCGCCCGATGGCTGGCAGATCAACGTACGCTACAAAATCCCCGACATGTTCTTTCAAATGGTCAACATCCCGGTCGCTATCGACCCGGGCTCCGAGCAGCGCATCGTTGATCGTACCCTGCAGATCATCAATCGGTTGTCCTAACGTCCTCAGGTGGTGCGTCTCTGGTGGTTTTTTC
>JBBRIN010000158.1:0-7549 GCA_038221115.1 Tepidisphaerales bacterium | reverse complement strand
TCATCCGACGTGTGATAGATCGACTGCAGGCACAGTTCGCGCGCCAGCTTGCGATGTTCGTGCTCCGCATGCTTGATCTGCTCGCCGTTCTTCGGATCGAACTTCTCCTTATAAATCGCCTTCGCCAGCTCGGCGAAGACCGCCATCTTCTTCTGCTCATCGGTCGCGTTGGCCGAGACGCCGCCAACCGCCTTTCCCTTGTGCATCTGCCGCAGCTTCAGCGAGGTTTCCATCGCCAGCTTTGCCAGCACGCGCGCTTCGGCTTCCTTCGGCGCCGTTCCCGGAAACAGCTCCGTCAAAAACTTCTCCACCCGCGGCCCGTCCTCGTCGCGGATTCTTTCATATTCGCGCTTGTCGCCCGCGCTCTTCCCCTCCTGCACCAGCCGCATCGTCTCGACGGCGTCTTCAAACGTGCGCAAGTGATATTTCACCTCGAATTTCTCGTCGTGCATGTAGTGGCCGAGCTCGACGAAATTCGCCACCGCCGCCCCGAACGCCATCCCATTCATGATCTCGGGCGTCATCTCGCGCCCGAACATCACGTTCAGCGCTTCTTCCTGGGTGTACCCTTCCAGCTTTTCCGGCTTGCCGCCGGCCGTTCCTTCCGGCGCCCCATAACCTCGAAACGCCCGCGGATTCTTCTGCCGGATCGCCTCCAGTGCCCGAAGCTGCATCTGCTGCAGAACCGCCCCGTAGGTGGTGTACGCCCCCGGCGTGTTACGCAGCGCAATCACCGTGCGCCGATACTCCTGCGAATAGTTCGTCAATTTCACCCTGCGCGGGTCTGGGAAACGGTTCTTCCCTTCGATCGATGCGATATCCAGCGACTCGAGGCTGAGTTTGCCCTCGTTACGAGCCTTATTGCGGCTCTCCCACTCGGTTTTGAACTGCTCGATAAACTCCTTGTCCTTGTCGAACAGCCGCTTGCCATCCTTATCGAACACGTAAAATGTCTGATCCAGATCGCTCTTCATCCCGGACGTCTGATTGCCCGAATCCGAGCGGCGCACTTTCCAACCGTTCTTCTCCGCCACGTCGATGATCACGACGTCAATCCAGTGGTCGCGCGCCTCGGCCATGACCAGCGACAACTCATTGTTCACCGGTTCCGCCGAATACTTGTTCTTCTTGAACTCTTCCGATGGCGCCTGCAGCCCCTTGTCGATCACCAGTGCAACCGTATGAAACGCCTCCTTCCCCGTTCCGGCCGCTCCATACATCTTCACCATGAGGTCTCGAATCGAAGCCTGCTCGCCCTCGCTCAGCGATTCGAACACCGTTTTCGGCTCCCTGGAATTCTTCGCCAGGCGCTGCGATTCCGGAATCATCTCCCACTCTTTCAATGCCTTGCGATATTGCTCCTGTTGCGCAAGGTTTTCCTGAATCTTCTGCTTCAAAGACTTCACCAATGCGTCGCCGCCGCGTTTCCCCATCCAGGTGTTGTATTCCGCCATCGCCTGCTCGGCCGACCCGCCGTGCTTCACCTCGACGTACGATGCCAGTTGCGCAATCGCTCCCCACTTCCGCGGCCCTCCGCCCTTGCCCCCGTCGCTTCCCTCCTCCGCCGCCGCGTTTTTGTCGCCCAACCCTATGGTAGAAAAGTGATAGACCAGCCCCGATGCCTCTTTCCCCGATGATGCCACCTCGGCCGTCTCTCCCGTTCCCAGCCATCGCTTATTCGCCTCGTCGAGCGTGATGATCCACAGCCGCTTTCCCGATTCCCGACGCTCGCGCAGCGGCCACGTGACGCGGAGCCCCTGCGCAAACTTTGCTCCGGCAGGTTCAAATCGGCCCGCGGCAACCGGCAACGGTCCGCCATCAATGGTGGGAAGGGTGGAGATATCCGCGATCGGCGTCGCCACCACACTCGGCGCCGCGCCTCCCGCAAGCTCGACAAGAATCACATCGTGAGCGACGGAGTGCTTCTTCCCGCTCGGCCAGCACATCAGTACGAGCAGAAGCACGGCCAGCCCCGCCGCCCCGGCGAAGATCCTCCGCCGGTACTGCTGGAAGAACGCCGTCTCCTCCAGCCGCTGCCATTGTCTCAGCGCCACCGGCTTGCCCCGCTGGTAAAGCCGGACGGTCCGGGCATATGCATTCCGGCTCAGCCTGATGACATGAGGTTTGGCGCGCTGATAGGCCCGCGCCGTAGCGCGGGCCAATCCCCTGGACCCTGTGGCGACCCGAGCTTTCCAGATCCGAACGTCGCTACCCTTCATCGCCCCTCCAGAAATGGCTGAGCATCCAAGATGGGATCAATTCAAGATCATTGTGAACTCCCAGTGCTGAACATCAAGCAAAAAAAAATCGGCGACCGACGCTCGTTGCGTATTCATTCAAGCGTGTGCGTGCCATGCGTCACCGCACCGCCGGCCCGCAGCGCCGCCGCCACCAGCGTCGTCTCGGCCAGTTCCTGCTGAGTCGCGCCCGCCTTCTGGGCCCGCTTGGCGTGGATCTCGATGCAATACGGGCACTGCGTCGTCAGCGCCACCGCCACCGCCATCAACTCCTTGTACTTGAGCGGAATCACTCCCGCTGTAAATACCGCCTCGTCAAATGCGACGAACTTCGCAAATGCCTCGGGAGCCAGTTGGCCCAGAGTCTTCATCTTCGTCAGGTTCTTCATGTCGTACATCGCGATCTCCTGTCATTCGAGCTGCTTCCAGTGGTCCACCGCGCCCGGCAACTCTCTCAGGCACGTTGACATCACCGGCGATGCGCACGGCGACGCGGATTTTATGCAGCCCAGTCCGGACGCACGGTGCACTTGTAGTACACCCCGGGGTGTACTGCGGGTAAACTTCATCGCCGCCAGACTCTCTATGCCCACCGTGCGCACCAAATCAGTCTCCGAGCTTTTTGGCCTCCCCGATGTGCCAAAGACCGGTCGCGAACGGCTCGTCGCCGCGGCGATCGAGCTTTTCTATCGACATGGCTTCGGCGCCGTCGGCGTCGACCGCGTCATTGCATCGGCGGGTGTGACCAAGACCACCTTCTATAAGCATTTCGAAGGCAAGGACGAGCTGATGGTCGCCGCCGTACAGCGCTACGATGAGTGGGAATCGCAGGCGTGGCATCGCGCCGTGCAAAAGCTCGCCGGCGACCCCCCCTTACCCGCCCGGCAGCTCCTGGCCATGTTCGACGTCATGGACCTCTGGTTCAACGACCCCGACTTCCACGGATGCCTGTTCACGAACACCGCCGTCGAGTTCCCCAACCCCCACGACCCCGTCCATCAGGCCGCCGCCGCATACAAGCGGCGGGCGCGCGATCACTATCGTAATCTCGCCCGCGCCGCCGGCGCTGACGCTAAGGCCGCAGAGACGTTCGCCGACTGCTTCACGGCACTCATTGAGGGCGCCTTGATCCTCCGGCAGACTCATGGGCGCAGCGATGCGGCCCGCGCCGTGCGCCCCGCGGCCGAACAGCTCATCGCCGCGTACCTGCCCAATGCGCTCGAATCAGCAGGGCCTGAAAAATTGCGATCGGGCATGTAAGCCGGACTGCCATTCCGGTGACAGCAGACCATTCCACACGAGCACCATCGCGCCCTCAGGCGCCCGCGCTCTCCTTGAGCGAGGCCATATCAATCACGAAGCGATACTTGACGTCCCCCTTTAGAAGCCGCTCGTACGCGTGGTTCACGTCCTGAATGCGGATCATCTCGATCTCGCTGGTGATATTGTGCTTGCCGCAGAAATCGAGCATCTCCTGCGTCTCTGCGATGCCGCCTATTCCGGAACCGGCGAACTGCCGGCGCGGCAGAAGCAGGTTGAACGCCGCCACCGGAAGCGGCTTCTCCGGCGCGCCCACCAGCGTCAGCGTGCCATCGAGTTTCAGCAGGCTCAGATACGCATTGATATCGTGATCGGCCGACACCGCGTCGAGGATGAAGTCGAAGCTGCTGCGGTGCTTCGCCATCTCGTCGGCGTGCTTCGAGACCACGACTTCGTGCGCGCCCAGCCGCAAGCCGTCCGCAGTCTTACCCGGCGACGTTGTGAAGAGAACCACATGCGCCCCGAACGCGCGGGCGAACTTGACGCCCATATGTCCCAGGCCGCCGAGCCCCACAATTCCTACCTTCTGACCAGCGCCCACCTTCCAATGCCGCAGCGGCGAGTACGTGGTGATCCCCGCGCACAGTAGAGGGGCTGTGGCGGCTAGATCGAGATTCTTCGGCACCTTCAGGGTGTAGGCTTCATCGACGACGATGCTGTCGGAGTAGCCGCCATAGGTCATGCCGCCGAGGTGCTTGTCCTCGCCGTTATAGGTGAAGGTGGGAAATTTCTCGCAGTATTGCTCCAGGCCGCGCTGACAGTTCGCGCAGGTGCGGCACGAATCGACCATGCATCCCACCGCGGCCAGATCGCCTTCCTTGAACTTCTTCACCTTCGATCCCACCTTCGTCACCCGCCCCACGATCTCGTGGCCCGGCACGCAAGGGAACACCGTGTTGTGCCACTCGTTGCGCGCCTGGTGCAAATCGGAATGGCACACCCCGCAAAACAGGATG
This sequence comes from Tepidisphaerales bacterium, assembly GCA_038221115.1. Lineage (GTDB taxonomy): Bacteria > Planctomycetota > Phycisphaerae > Tepidisphaerales > Tepidisphaeraceae > JANXVV01. The sequence goes on along the minus strand of JBBRIN010000158.1, from coordinate 3,036 downwards.
TCGATGACGACATCGTTTGGCCGCGGGTCGCGACGTTTCAACCCGAACGGCGCCAGCGGCGACTTCGCCGTCTGTGCCGCATAGGACTTCGTTGTTGTCGTCGACGAACCCGTGCTCGATCGAGCGGGTGATATGGCGGTAGACATTGCGTGATTCTCCTTCAATAGAGGGTCAGAGAGTAAAGCCAGTCCCATGGCGCGGCCCACGAAGGCAGGATTGTAGCCTCATTTCCGACCCGCGGCTGGCACAGAAACCAGTGTCTCAAGCAGCGCGCGGCACGCCGCCAGCTCGTCCTGGTTGATCGTGTGCGGCATCCCCGGATACCGGCGAACTTCCACGATTCCGCCCATGCGCGTCAACACCGCTTCCGTCTCGCGCACGCGCGCAAACGGCACGTGCGGGTCCGGATCGCTTGTCCCAAGGAAAACCGGCGTGCCTCCCAGCGAGCCGGGATAGTCCCTCGGTGTACCGGGCGGCCCGATGAGTCCTCCCGTCAGCCCCATCACGCCGCCGTATGGTCGTGGATGCCGGGCCACGAATTCCGTCGCCAGGCACGCGCCCTGCGAAAACCCAAGAATCGCGATCCGGTCGCTCGCCACGCCGCGCGCGATCAGGTCGCTCACTATCGAGTCGATGCGGCGAAGCGCTGAGTCAAGGTACGGCTCGTTCGCCTTGATCGGCGCGAGGAACGACTCTGGATACCATGTGCCGCCCGCCGCCTGTGGCGCCACCGCCGCCAGTCGTTCAATCGCCAACTCGTCATAGAGCGACAAGATGCTCTCGGCCGATGCGCCGCGCCCGTGTATCAGCACGAGCGCGGCCGCTGCCTGCCCCGGCGCAAGCCCGGCCGTTAATACCGGCTGCCCCGCGTGCGGATCCTCCTTCATCGTTGTCTGTTTCGTCTGCGCGTTCATATTCTTCTCCAATCGCGATCGCCTACAAAGGCTTCAGCCCCGCTTCGATCTCCTTACGCCGTCCTTCAAGAAAAGGCGGCAGCGACAGCCTCTCGCCCAAGTGCTCCATTGCCTCATCGGCGGCAAAGCCCGGTTCATCCGTCGCCAGCTCGAACAGAATCCCGTTCGGCTCCCGGAAATACAGGCTCTTGAAATAGAACCGATTCACCGGCCCGCTCGTCGGCATTCCCATCTCCCGCAGGCGTTCATTCCACTGCCCGTATTCCTCAAACGTCGGCACGCGGAACGCCACATGATGCACCCCGCCCGCGCCGAGGCGCCCCGGGCGCAGGTTCGGCTCAACCGCCACATGCAGCTCCGCCGCCGGCCCGCCCTCACCCATTTCATACACATGGATCGAAGACGGGCCATCGCTCCCATCGCTCGCTCGTGCCGAGTATTCCCGCAATGGACGCATGCCCATCACCTCAGTCAGCACGCGCTCCGTCGGTTCAAGCTCGGGCACGCTGATCGCAATCGCTCCCAACCCCCGAATCTGGTGCTCGGCCGGCACCGTGCTCCTCTCCCAAACGTGGGCCGCCGCCCGACCATCGTCCACGACAAGGCTCAATCGCTGCCCTTCCGGATCCTCCAGATCCAGCATCCGACGCCCGTTCCGGTCCATCACCTCGCCGTGAGAAACCCCAAGCTCCTTCAATCGCGCAGCCCAGTATTCCAGGCTGCCGGCGCTCGGTACGCGCAGCCCTGTACGCACGATGCCGTTCGTCCCGCGCCGCTCCCTCACTGCCGGCCAATCGAAAAACGTGATGTCCGTTCCCGGCGACCCCCGGCCGTCCGCGTAGAACAGATGATAAGACGACACGTCATCCTGGTTCACCGTCTTCTTCACCAGACGCATCCCCAGCGTGTCGGTGTAAAAGGTAACGTTGCCGCGGGCATTCGCCGTCACGGCGGTCAGATGATGGAATCCTGTGAGTTGCATCATGGCTCGATCCTACGTCGCGCGCCGTTTCTTTTCCCACTCCTCCAAACCCCGTATAATCCCGCCCGTCCCCGGCCCGGAGTTGGGCCGCTTCAGACTCCCAATGTCCCACACCCGTGCAGGAGGCACCCCATGGCCGATACTGGCAACAACGATTTTCCGACCACCCTTGGACCCGACGCAAGCTTCAAGGGCGACTTGACCTACGAAAAGGGGATGCGCCTTCAGGGCAAGTTCGAGGGCAACATCATGACCCCCGGCCGCCTCCACGTCTCCAAGGAGGCCAAGATGCAGGCCGACGTCGACGCCGGCTCCATCAGCGTCGAGGGCGACGTCCGCGGCAAGCTCAGCGCCAGCGACCGCGTCGAACTCAAGCAAAGCGCCCGCTACGAAGGCGATCTCACCGCCAGCAAGCTCGTCGTTGACGAAGGCGCGGTGCTGAATGGCCACGTCACCGTGGGCCCCGACGCCGTCAAGGGTGGCGGCGGCAACATCCGCCCCGCGCATTCCGGCGCCAACACCAACATCGGTGGCGGCGGACCCAAGCCCGTTCCAGCCGGCGCTCCGGTCGCTCAGGGAAATAAGTAGGACCACGTAGGCAGTAAGCAGTATGCGGTAGGCAGAATAGATCTAGGCCGTTCCGCCTACTGCCTATTGCCTGTCTGCCTACCGCTTCAATGGCCTCCGAAAACTACAACGTCCCCATCCCCGAAGACCGGATGACGGTCGTCTGCCTCTATTGCGAGCATTCGCAGGAGGTCAGCCGCAAAGCTCTCCAGGTCTCCTGCAAGTCCTGTAGCAAAATCCTCAAGCTCGAGGACATGCGCTTCAAGGAGTATCAGGCCCGGCGCGTCATCGACACCTGCGGCATCGTCACCGTCGAGAAAAAGGGCAACGTCGTCTCCGACCGAATCAACTGCGGCGGCCTGATCGTGCGCGGCAAAGTGAAGGGCGACGTCAGAAGCCGCGGCCCCGTCCTCATCGGCCCCGAAGGCGAGTTAAAAGGCAACGTCATCGCCCCCAGCCTCGCCGTCGGCGCCGGCGCCATCCTCGACGGCCGCTACGACATCGGCCCAAAGGGCGCGCCCCCCCCCCCACGCCCCCCCCCCCGGGAGGGGCGGATGAGGGGGGGTGAGTCCC
>JBBRIN010000157.1:0-7553 GCA_038221115.1 Tepidisphaerales bacterium | reverse complement strand
CGCGGAGCTCACCAAAGCCAGGGCCAAGATCGCCGGTGTTCTGAATAACGTCGGCACGAACCTCGACGTGACGTACAACGGGAAGAAGGTCGGGAAGCTGTCGGAGGATGAGCGCTTCAAGGATATCAAGGACCTGGCCGGTGAGGTGATCAACCCCAAGCCGGCCAAGCCTGAAGTTCAGAAGGATCTGCGCGCGATCTTTCTGGCCGCGCTCGACGCGGCCTACAAATCGGATCCTGCCAATGCGAAGGTCACGACTGCGCGCAATCTTGCGTTCGGTTATCCGATTCAGATTCAGCAGTTGCTCAAGGCGTCACTATCGCCCGAGCAGTACCGCCAGCTCGAGGAGCGCTACCGATATGCGATGATCGGCGAATTGAATCCGGTCCGCATCAAGGAGGGGTACAAGCCGCTGGATCCGTCGCCGGTTCAACTTGCCCACCCGCGGCTGGACCTGTATGCGGACGCGGACAGCAAGCACTCCATGGAATCGCTCGGCTGCACGAGTTGCCACGATGGCTCGGGCAATGAGACGGATTTCGTCCTGACCGCGCATACGGCACGCCGGATGTGGGTTGACGAGGAGACCGGCCAGCCGGTCCTCGCCGCCATGCTGAAGAAGAGCGCGGCGGAGACCAAGCATCACGAGGCGAGCACGCTCAGCGACATGCTGGATGTCGTTTATCCCGCATCGTCGGCTCTGCCATTGGGCGTCGCGCCGTTGCACGTTGGCGAAGCGGAAGCGGCCCGGCACGGAGAGCATGTGGAGGCGGGGCCGACGATCGGCCGCGCGCCGCCGGTTGAGGAGGTTGCCGAAAATGCCGGCGTGACCGACTACGTTGATCCGGTCACTGGCAAAACGGGACACGCGCTTCCGCAAGTGAAGTACTGGGCCCGCAAATATGAGCCCGATTCAGGGACCACGTTCGAGAGCGTTGAGGAGTTGTGGGATTGGCCGATGCGACCCACCGAGTACCTCCAGGCAAACTGCGCGCGATGTCACAACAACTTTCACGACATCCGCGAGGAGGCGCCGACGCTCTATCAGGGGCGGGTTCTGTTTAACAAGATGGGCTGCTCGAATTGCCATCAGATGGACAGCATCGCGCCCGATGAATTCGAGGCGAAGAATGTGCTGGCCGATGGATCGGTCGAATCGGTTCGGCGAAGAGTCGGCACGGATTTGCGCCACGTGTCGGGCAAGCTTTCCAAGGATTTCGTCAGCACCTGGATCTGGGCGCCCAAGGCATTTCGGCCCAGCACGCTGATGCCGCATTTTTTCATGCTGGAAAATAATTCCAGCGATGAAGAGATTCGCCGGACCCAGCAGGAGGTGAAGGCGATCACCGAGTATCTCTTCGAGGCCGCGAGCCCCTGGAAGCCCGCAGCCGCTTTGCCTGGCGGCGTCACCGGCACTGTCGAGAAGGGCCGCGACATCTTTCAGAACATCGGCTGCCAGGGTTGCCACTCGAACCTGAACGAGACGGGGGAGGCGTGGATCACGACCGATCTCGTGAAGCGCTTCGGCTTCAAGAAGGACGAGGCCCAGAAGCAGTACGAGGAGATGACGTACAACGAGCGCCAGGTCTACTGCCTTGAAAACCTGGGCGAAGTGACCAGCACCGGCACCGATCAGAAAAAGTACAACGACGGCACGGCAATGCCGGTCTTCATGCACCACGCGCCGGAGCTGAGCGGCATCGGCGACAAGCTGACGACGGCGCGCACGCCCGAGCAGGCGCGGGCGTGGCTCTTCGACTGGCTTAAGGAGCCGCGCCATTACAGCGCGTATACGGTGATGCCGCGCCTGCGCCTCAGCGACCAGCAGGCGGCGGATCTGGTTGAGTATCTGCTGGCCCAGAGGCGCGCTGCGGCGGCGCCGAAAGGGAAGACCTCGCAGGAGTTTGATGGATGGGAAGCCGCCGAGGTGCCGGCAGATCAGAAGAAGATCAATGAGCTGGTCGCCTTCTTCCTCCGCAGCCAGTACAGCGTGAAGACCGCCGACGCCAAGGCGATCGACGACCGCGAAATGCTCGTTCGCGCCACGGATGCGCTCAGTTCCGCGAAAGCCGCCATCACCAACGCACGGATGGACGATCCTGCGTCAGCCAAGAAAGTGCGCGACGACGCGATGGCACGCGCGACCGAGATGCCGCTCGAGCAGCGCCAGCTGATTTTCCTGGGGTCTAAGCTGATCGCGCACTATGGGTGCATGAACTGCCACGCGATCAACGGCATGGAGAGCGTGGCCAGCCCGTGTGCCAACCTTTCCGATTGGGGGCAAAAGAGCGTCGACAAGCTTGATTTTGGTTTCCTCGATCATCACAAGCAGGCAACGATGCCTAACACGGGAAAGCTCCAGAAGATTCTGCTGGTCAACGGCTTGAGCCCGCACGTCACCGGCGCCGTCCACCACACCGTCTCGAAGAAGGACTGGGTGGGCGCGCCGATCGCCAAGCCGGTCGAAGCCGCGTGGCCCGAGGTGGATCACGCCCGCACGGCATGGCTGACGCAAAAACTCCTCAACACCCGGGTCTATGACCGGGGCAAGAACTCGCTCGATCCCATTCGAAAGATCAGCGCCGACGGCAAGCCCATGATTGATCAGGATGGCGATCCAGTTCTCGACAGGCTTGCCGACCAGGAGCTGCGCGGGAAGCCGTATGACAAGCTCAAGATGCCGACCTTTTACATGAGCGACGAGGACGCGCACGCGATCGTCACGTTCGTCATCAGCAACCGGACGCGGTTGATCTCCGATAAGCTGCTGTCAAAGACGAACAACGACCCTGCCCGCCGCATCGCGCATGGGCGGCAGATTGCCGAGCGATACAACTGCGTGGGTTGCCACCAGGTCGAGCTGAACTTCCCGGCCGTCCGTCAATACTTTCCTTCCGACGCCTGGTCGACGCTCGCCCCGCCGAGTTTGCGTGGCGAAGGCAACAAGATCCAGCACCCGTGGTTGTTCGGCTTCCTGAAAAACGTGGAGTTCATCCGCCCGCTCCTCTTCCAGCGATTGGAGAGCGAAGGCAAAGAGGGCATTCGCATGCCCAGCTTCCCGCTGACGGATGAGGAGACGACCGCGATTTCTGAATACTTCGCGAACGCGTCGATCCAGGAGTCGCGGAGCCTCAAGGCGCATCTGGACAACGTCGCCAAATATGTTGATACGCAGCGCAAGGCCACGACGCAGCCGTTGCCAGCGGCTGAAGAGCCCTGGCCCGGTGACGAGTGGATCGAAAAGGACACCAACGCCGCCGCGCGAGATTACCTTCGGCAATGGTCGCTCGACCGAAAGCTGATGACGGAGAACAACTTCGACCCGACGAAGAGCAAACCTGCCGAGCTGAGGGTGAAATACCGCGAGGCGCTGTTTAAGGCGCGCTTCATCATGGATCTGTTCGACACGCCATACCCCTTCGGCGAAACCACCCGCTCGACCTTTGGCGGCGGCGACGCCAAAGCCGTCGAGGCACATTTCAAGAAGGGCGAATCTCTCTTTTACGACATGCAGTGCCTCAAGTGCCATTACCTGGGCGACCCGAGCGTGCCGGGCAGCACCGCTAAACCGGTTGCGCCGAACTTATCGCTTGCGCACCGCCGGCTGCAGCGGCGCTGGATCGGCCATTGGGTGCAGGAGCCGCCGGTGATTCAGGTCGGCACCGCGATGCCTGCGTTCTTCACGGGCCTTCCCGTATTCATCCTGGAAGGCCAGCCTTGGCCGCTCGGGGGCGGTGGCACGGCGGAAGACACAGAGAAGGTTTTCAAGAAGTACGGCCTCGCCGACTTGAACGACGAGAAGAACCTCGTGCTCGATTTTTTGTTCGAGGCGGGGGCGCGCCACGGTTACACCGCCATTCAACCTGCGGTGCCGGCCGACGCGAAACCACCCGAGTCACCGGCGCCGAAGGCGCAATGACCAGAAAACAGGTGAGGCAAATGGTCGCACGCGCACAACGTTCGTGTTGACGGAGACATAAGAGATTGCATCGACTATGAGGAAGCGTTATACGGAGCCGTTGATATGAGGCTGACGCCGTACAATAGGTTGTGCGTCGCCGGCCCGCGGGGCCGACTATCGCAGGCCCGCCCGAAGGGTCTGTTCTATTGACCGTGGAAGATGTTCTTTCGCGGTGGAAGAAACGTTCAGGAGATTGATATGAAGACTCGCGTTTGGTTGTCCGCCTTGGCCATCTCGGCCGGGCTCACGGCGTCGGCGTTTGCCGACGTCAAGGGCACGGTTAAGCTTGACGGCAAAGCCCCCGAGATGCCCAAGATTGACATGAGCGGCGTCCCCGATTGCCACAAGCAGCACGCCGACTCGCCGGTCACCCAGGAAACGGTCATTGCCGGCAAAGACGGGGGCCTGGCCAACGCCGTCGTCTCGATTAAGAAGGAAGAGGGCATGTCGCTCCCCGGCGACGACAAGGCACCCGCCGACCCGGTGGTGCTCACGCAGAAGGGCTGCCAATACATGCCTCATGTGATCGGCGCCATGGTCGGCCAGTCATTGCTCGTGAAGAACGATGACCCGTTCCTTCACAACGTCCACACGCAGCCCGAGAAGAACGACCCCGACAATCGCGCCCAGCCCAATCTCGATCCCAAGGGCGCGAAGCTCAAGGCGATGAAAGAGCCGGAATACTTCCGCGTCAAGTGCGACGTACACCCGTGGATGAGCGCGTGGATCGCGGTCATCGACAACCCGTTCTTCGCGGTCACCGACAAGGACGGCCACTTTACGCTGCCCAAGGGATTGCCCGACGGCGACTACACCGTCCACGCCTGGCATGAAAAGTATGGCGACCAGGACGGCAAGGTGTCGGTCAAGGGCGGGAACGGCGAAGTCAACTTCTCGTTCAAGGGATCGTAACTGTCCAGTGCACAAGTCATCACCGGACGTGAGTCGCGAACAGCGGCTCACGTCTGTTCCCCACATCGGGGCATTGTAATCTCGGGACGCATTCCACCCGGACGCCGCGGATCGGCGGCTAACAGGAGAGTCTGTCTGTGACACGCTCCAAGACGACCCCGCCAGGAAATCCCACTCCCTTCACGTTTGCCCGCTGGGCCCGTACGGCACTTGTATTAGCGGCGCCGATCCTCAGCGCGACGGGCGCGCTAGCCGCGGCTGCCGGAGGAGGCGGCGCGCAGCCGGTCAACACGGATCACATCGTGCGCAAGGGCTGGGGCGAATGGTGGCTCCCCTACAACTACTCCACGCACGGCGCCGCCGTCGATGGGCTCTTCAACGTCATCTTCTGGATCACGATGATTACGCTCATCGCCGTCCAAGTGACGATCGTTGTCTTCCTGATCAAGTACCGCAGCCGGCCCGGGCGGGTGAGGGCCGTTTTCATTCACGGCAACACTCGCCTGGAGATGGTGTGGACGTTGATCCCCTCGGTCATCCTCGCGGTGCTGGCGCTGGCCAGTAAGCGCGTTTGGGAAAGCTTCCGCTTCGGGGACGAGCTCGACGCCGCCGCGCCGCCGGTCGAGGTGCTGGTGATTGGGGAGCAGTTCAAGTGGAACTTTGTGTATCCCGGCAAGGATGGGCGATTTGGCCAGTACCTGGTTTTTCCCCAGCCTTCCGACCCGGAGATGCGCAAGTGGCCGCAGGCCGAGGTCACGAAAAAGATCAATGCCGCCATCGGTGAGAATCCGCTGGGGCAAAGCCAGCGCTTTGATACCCCCGAGGCCGCTCCCGGCAAGGACGACGACTACGACCCCAGCCCGGGCCGTCCGCTCATCCTTCCCGTCGAACAGCACATCGCGGTGCGCCTGTCCTCCAAGGACGTGATCCACGACTTCTTCCTGCCGAACTTCCGCGTGAAGCTCGACGCGCTTCCGGGCATGGCCGGCCGCATCGACTTCACGGCAATGAAGAACGGGCAAAGCACTGAGGACCTCCCGATCGACGACCCGCGGCTGGTCGGCCTGCCCATCTGGATCGATGCCCATACGCGCGGCGCCACCCGCATCGACAATGACACCGTCTCGCAGGTCAATTACGCCCTGAAGCTCGGCGACACGACCATTGAGAGCCGCAAGACGATCACCGCCGAGCACGTCGCCGCTCTCAAGGCCGCGCATTACGACAAGGTGACGGCGGTGCTCCGGCCGTATGAGCTTGTGTGCGAAGAGCTCTGTGGCCAGGGGCACTACTCGATGGGCGGCAGCGTCTATTTCGTGTCGAAGCAGCAATATGCGGACTTCATTTACAAGCCCGACCCGATCACCCCGACGACCAAGCCGTCCGTCGCCTTGAGCAAGTAGATCCCGTCGGGACAATCTGATTAGTTCACCGATTCACGAACGCGAGGCTCCTACATGAGCGCCATCCCTTTTCCCCACGGCGTCACCTCCCACGACCAGGCCCACGGCACTCATGCCGACGATCACGCGCATCCGCACGAGATCGGTTTCTTCAAGAAATACGTCTTCTCGATCGACCACAAGGTCATCGGCCTGCAGTTCCTCCTTGTGGGGATGCTCTTCTTCGCAATCGGCGGGTTGCTGGCCATGCTGGTTCGCTGGCAGCTCGGCTTCGGTACTCACGCCGTGCCCATCCTCGGCTCGTACATGAAGGCCGCGGGCAACTGGAGCGAGGAGACGATGCCGCCGGACTTTTACACGATGGCCTTCTCGATGCACGCGAGCATCATGATTTTCTTCGTCATCATCCCGCTGCTTGTCGGCACGTTCGGCAACTATCTGATCCCCCTGAAAATCGGCGCCGGCGACATGGCGTTTCCGTTCCTGAACGGCCTGGCCTTCTGGTCTGCCTTCCCCGCGGGGGCGATTATGCTGGCCTCCTTCACGCTTCAGGGTGGTGCGGCTGCCGCCGGCTGGACGGTTTACCCGCCCCTGAGCGCGCTCGACCAGTCCGGGAAGATGGGCCACGCGCCGTATGTCAAACCAATAGCGGGATGGGGTTCATTCATTCAGTTCCTCCGCGTCAACGATCCGGGTGGCGTACTGACCGGCAGCCCCAAGCTGGAGGGCACCATGCTGCGCCAGGAATACACCGGCTCGGCCGAGCGGATTGTTGAAGGCGCGAAGACCGCCGCCGCCACGCTCACCGGTTGGTCGGTCACCGGCGCAACCGAGCATCAGCTCAGCGTTAAAACCGACAAAGGCGTCGCGCTGACGGTGAACGTGAACAAGGCGGATGCATCCTCCGGATCGGTCGGCGTTGAAGCGCCCGATGCGGCCGCGCAGGCGCCGGCCCGCCTGTTTCTCGCTCGAACCAACACCAAGTTGAAGGAATCGCCCGATGCCGTCGGCTGGCAAACGTCGTGGAGCGCCTTTGGCCTTCTCACGACTTACTTCGCGCTGTTCATGGCCTTCATGTACATCTGCGCGTATTACATCCGCCTCGGCAGCCGGGCGATTAACGTTCCGGTCGCCATCGTCCTCTCGATGGTCACCGCCTACTTCTTCCTCCGCGGCGTCGAGCGCGCTGCCTTCGACGGGCAGTCCGCCTGGTTCCTGTCCATCACCATCCTTGGGTTCTCCAGCATCATGGGCGCGGTCAACTACCTGACCACCAT
>JBBRIN010000156.1:0-7553 GCA_038221115.1 Tepidisphaerales bacterium | reverse complement strand
AGCTTAAGAACCCGAAGAACATTTCCCCCCACCAGCGGTACTACCCCAATGACATCCCCTCCGCTTCCCCGTGCCCGGGCACAGCGGATCCCGTGTCGAAACTGTTGTGTCGAAACTGATGCGTTTGACCATCGTCCTCATCCTCGCCGCCTTCTTGGCTCACCCAGCGGGTGCCGCCGATGCGCCCACCATTTCCTTTCAAAATGACGTGATGCCCGTCCTCTCCAAGGCCGGCTGCAACGCCGGCGCCTGTCACGGCAACAAGTCCGGCAAGGGCGGCTTCAAGCTGTCGCTCCGCGGCCAGGACCCCGATCTCGACTACGCCGTCCTCACCCGCGACCTCTTCGCCCGCCGCACCAATGCCTTCGACCCCGATCAGAGCCTCATCCTTCTGAAGCCCACCGCTCAGGTCACCCACGAGGGCGGCCAACGCTTCCGCACCGATGCGCCGGAGTTCAAGATTCTCCAGCAGTGGATCGCCCAGGGAGAATCCTATGACGTCGGCAACGCCCCGACCCTCGTGAAGCTCGAAGCCACGCCCGCCGAGCGCGTGCTGACCGAGCCTGCGAACAAGGTGCAGATCAAGGCCACCGCCTTCTTCTCCGACGGCTCCCAGCGCGACGTCACGGGCATGGCCGTCTATGACCAGTCCACCGACCTCGCCAAGATCTCCCACGACGGTCTCGTCCAGCGCCAGCGCAACGGCGAAACCACCGTCGTCGTCCGCTTCCTGCAGGCGATGACGCCGGTGCGCCTCGCCTTCGTCGCCGCCCGGCCCGACTTTCAGTGGAAGCCGGTTGCATCAAAGAATTACATCGACGAACAGGTGCTCGCCAAGCTCAAGACGCTGCGGATCAATCCATCCGCCCCTTGCACCGACGGCGAATTCTGCCGCCGCGCTTTTCTGGATCTGCTCGGCGTGCTCCCCACGCCGGATGAAGCCAAAACGTTCATCGCCGATGCTTCCGCCGACAAGCGATCGGCGCTCGTCGACCAGCTTCTCGATCGTCCGGAGTTCGCCGACTTCTGGGCGATGAAGTGGTCCGACCTGCTCCGCAATGAAGAGCGCACGCTCGACCGCAAGGGCGTCCAGGGCTTCCATCATTGGATTCGCCAGTCCGTTGCTGACAACAAACCGCTCGACCAGTTCGTGCGCGAGCTCGTCTCCGCGCGGGGCAGCACCTACACCAACCCGCCCGCCAACTACTATCGCGCCAACCGCGACGCGGTCACGCGCGGCGAAGCCACCGCCGAGCTGTTCCTCGGCGTCCGACTCCAATGCGCGCAATGCCATAACCACCCCTTCGACCGCTGGACGCAGGATGACTACTACAGTTGGGCCGACGTCTTCGCCCGCGTCGACTACAAAATCCTCGAAAACCGCCGCACCGATACCAACGACAAGCACGAGTTCATCGGCGAGCAGATCGTCTACGAAACCCGCTCCGGCGAAGTGAAAGACCCGCGCGGCGACCGCGGCGTGAAGCCGCGCCTTCTCAGCACGAAGGTCAACGTCCCCGACAGCGAGGATCGCCTGGATGCGCTGGCTACCTGGGTGACCTCGCCGGAGAATCCGTTTTTCGCCAAGGCGCAGGTCAACCGCATCTGGTTCCACCTGATGGGCCGGGGTATCGTCGATCCGATCGATGATTTTCGTCCGACCAACCCCGCGAGCCATCCGGTCCTGCTCGACCAGCTCGCCGCCGATTTCGTCGCGCATAAGTACGATGTGCGCTCGATGATCCGCCTGATCATGAACTCGCAGGCGTATGCGCTTTCGTCCGATCCGAACAACACCAATGCCGAAGACGAGCTGAACTACTCGCACGCCATCCCGCGCCGCCTGAACGCCGAGCAATTGCTCGACGCCCAGCACCAGTTCACCGGCGTCCCCGCCGAGTTCGCCGGCTATCCTAAGGGCATGCGCGCCGGACAAATCCCCGGCGTCCGCGCCTCCGGTCGCCGCGGTGGCACGATGGCCGACAAGTTCCTCGTCACCTTCGGCAAACCGCCGCGCACCCTCGTCTGCGAATGCGAACGATCCAGCGACACCAACCTGGCGCAAACATTCCAACTCATCGGCGGACCGGAAGTCGCCAACCTGATCCGCACCCCCGACAACCGCCTCGGCCAATTGATGAAGGCCGAAAAGACAAACGAGCAGATCGTCGAAGAGCTGTACTGGATCGCGCTCACCCGCGCCCCCGAGTACGAAGAGCAAAAGGCGATGGTCCAGCACATCCAAGAATCGAAGGACCGCCGCGCCGGATTGGAAGACGTCGCCTGGGCGCTGCTCAACGCCAAGGAGTTCATCCTGCGACGTTAGAAGCCCCGTTCAGCCGGTCTCGCTTGCGAGCCGCGTCTAGATGCCTCGCCGGCTCAATGCCGCTGGACACGGCGAGCGATTCGGCTTCGCTCATCACAGGCAAGTTCGCCGGCTAAACAATACTTCGGAATCCGATCCGCATCGGAGCCCCGTTATGCAAAAACCCCAATCCTACGCCTGCTCCAGCTTTCACGCCGCCATGCCCTCGCGCCGCAGCGTCCTCCGCGTCGGCGGCGCCGGCCTGCTGGGCCTCACCATGCCCAAGATCCTCCGCGCCGAAGCCGCCAGGCCCGCGCTCGCCGAGGCAGCGCTCAAAAAGATCGCCCCCCGCGCCAAGTCCGTCATCTTCCTCTACCAATTCGGCGGCCCCAGCCACATCGACATGTTCGACATGAAGCCCGACGCCCCCGAAGGCATCCGCGGCCCCTACAAGCCCATCTCCTCCAGCGCCGACGGCATTCAGGTTTGCGAGCACCTCCCGCGCGTCGCGAAAATCATGGACAAGGTCACGCTCATTCGAAGCATGACCCACACCATGAAGAACCATAATTCGGCGGCATATTATGCACTGACCGGCCACGCCCCGCCCGTCGATGACATCCGCCTGAAAGACACGCTCGACCTGTTCCCGGCATACGGCTCGGTCGTCGATGCCCTCGCCCCAAGCGCCGGCGAAGTCCCCACCTCGATCGCCTACCCCTACCTGATCCGCGACGGCGCCGTCACTCCCGGCCAGCACGCCAGTTTCCTCGGCAAATCACACGACCCGTTCTTCTTCACGCAGGACCCCAACAGCCCCGATTTCGCCCTCCCCGAGCTCAGCCTCCCGGCGGACATGTCCATCGGCCGCCTCGAAGAGCGCCGCGAGCTGCAAAAGGTGATCGACCGCCAGTCGCGCATCCTCGATCACTCCGCCTCCGCCAAGGGCCTCGACGATTATTACGACAGGGCGCTTGCGATGCTGAACAGCACGCGCCTGCGCGATGCGTTCAAGCTGTCGGCCGAGCCGAAAAAGCTCCGCGACGAGTACGGCCGCCACACCTACGGCCAGAGCCTGCTCCTCGCCCGCCGCCTCGCCGAGGCGGGCGCCAAGTTCATCACCGTCTACTTCTCCGATGGCATCGGCGGCCAATCCTTCAGCGGCGGCGGCTGGGACACGCACGGGTTCAACAACACCCACATGTACCCGATCATCGAGAAGTACCACCTGCCCACCACCGAGCAAACGCTGCCGACGTTCCTCAACGACCTCGACAGCCGCGGCCTGCTCGACACGACCCTGGTCATCTGGATGGGCGAGTTCGGCCGCACCCCCAAGATCAACAGCCAAACCAGCCGCGATCACTGGCCGCAGTGCTACACCACCCTGCTCGCCGGCGGCGGCGTCAAGCGCGGCTACGTCTACGGCGCCTCCGACAAAAACGGCGCTTACCCCGCCAAAGACCCCGTCCGGCCCGACGATCTCGCCGCCACCGTCTTCTACCTCCTCGGCATCGAGCCCAACACCATCGTCACCGGCAACGGCAACCGCCCCGTTCAGATCTCCGATGGGAAACCCATCATGGACATCATGGCGTGAGGCGTGTTGCGTGATTGTGGTCCCCCTCTCCCCGTGCGCGAGGTGGCCTAGGGGTGAGGGGTGGGCGAAAATGAGAGCAATGTCGCGATGGGACAGACGCTCGCAATTTGGAAGTGGCGATCGGCGTGGCCGTTCCGATCTGATCTGCGCGTGATGGATAGCCTAAGCAACGACCGCGCACCGTTCGCGCTGACTCGGTTCGATGCCAGCTCGTTTGCCGGCGAAATTCGCCAACAGTTCGGCGACGGAGACGAAGCGCCGTTCGCCATCGATGTTTGCGATTTCACCGGCAGCCGCGCCAACTGGATCATTCTGAGCGCCGGGTGGTCAACGCCCCACGAGAGCCTTCAAAAACTTATGCGAATGTGCACCGATCGAGGTCTGCACATCTACGCGACTTGATCGCCACACAACGTCGATACTTCTCTTCTCCGTGCCCCCTGTGTGCTCCGTGGTAAATCCTCTTCCGCTTACCGCCATGACCCGATACCTCATCCTATTCTCCCTCCTCACCCTCCCGACCCTCGCCCAGCACGATGACGACGCCGATCCGCCGCCCTCCGGCATCGTCATCCTTCCCGCCGCCGCCCAGCCCGGCGCAACGACCGCTCTTACCTTCCACGGCATCACCGGCTCCCCCCTCGCCCTTTGGACCAGCTTCTCCGCCGAGCCCTCCGCCCTCGCCCAGGACGGGACAAAGATTCATTGCCAGCTCAAAGTCCCCGCCACCACGCCCGTTGGCATCGGCGCTGTCCGCCTTCTCACCACCGCCGGCGTCGGCCCGCTCCAGCTCTTCATGATCGACGACCTGCCCAACCTCACCCGCCGCGGCAAGAACACCACCGCCGGCACCGCGCAAGCCATCCCCTCCCCCTGCGCCATCGACGGCGCGACCGAGCCCATCGCCGCCGACTTCTATCGCATCACCGGCAAGAAAGGCCAGCGCCTCTCCGTCGAGGCAGTCGCCCAGCGGCTCGGGTCTCGCCTCGACCCGGTGCTCCGCCTGCTCGACGCCGCCACCGGCCGCGAGCTTGCCTACAACGACGACGCGCCGGGCGCGGGATCCGATGCCCGCTTCTCCCTCACGCTGCCTGCCGACGCCGACTACATCATCGAACTGCATGACACCAGCTACGACGGCGGCCCCGACTACCGCTATCACCTTCGCGTCGGTGACTTCCCGATCGCCGTCGCTGCCTTCCCCGTCGCCGCCAAGCGCGGCTCCGAGGCCCGCTTCACCCTTGAAGGCCCCGGCCTGGGGCCCCTCGACCCGGTAAAGGCTACCCTCCCCGCCGACGCGCCGCGCCGCTCGCTCTCCTTCAAATATCCGGGCGGCATAAGCTCCGGCTTCGTCTCCATCTACGCCGACGCTTTGGACGAAACCGCCCCGCCCAAAAAACAGCTCACCAGCCAGGACCCCTTCCGCATAACAATCCCCGCGGCCATCAGCGGCCGCCTCACCAAGCCCGGCTCGCGCGACTATTACAGCTTCGAGGCCAAAAAGGGCGACAAATTCACCTTTCACGCCCGCACCCGCCTCATAGGCTCCCCCTCCGACCTCTCCATCCGCGTGCAAAAGCCCGACGGCACCACTCTCGCCCAGACCAAGCCCTATGAGGCCAAGGCCGCCGATAAAAAGGGCTTCGCGCCGCCTCCGCCCACCGATGACGATTCGCTCGACATCACCACGCCCGACGACGGCGTTTACCGATTCTACGTTGACGACATCACCCGCACCGGCGGCCCCGGCTTCGTCTACCACATCGACCTCGAACGCGCCGGCCCCGGCTTCACCCTCTCCATCGACACCGATAAGCTGGAAACACCCGCCAAGTTGAAAGTCACCTGCATCCGCCGCAACTACGATGGCGCCATCACTCTCTCTCTGCCCGGCGCCGAGCCGAAACTCGAACTGAAAAACGCCATCATCCCCGCCGGCAAGAATGAGATTGAGTTGGAAATCAAAGCCTCTGCCGCCGCCGCGCCCGCGCTGATCGCCGTCCGCGTCATCGGCACCGCGAAGATTGGCGAGCATGAAGTCACCTCCACCGCCAACAGCCGTCCCGTTCTTCGCAAGCTCTTCCCCCGTCTCCCCAACCCCCCGGCTGAGTTGGATGGCTTGATCGCCATCGGCGTCCGACCGCCCGCCGCGCCGGCCACCACCCGCGCCGCTGCCAACGCCCCGTAGCCAACGGCCACGCGAACCCGATATCATCTTCCCCCATGAATCCCCGGTCATTCCTCCTCGCGTTCACTCTGCTTCTTCCCGCACGCGCCTTCGCCGCTCCCGCAACAACCGAACCCACCCCGTCCGCGCCCCCGCTAAAGCCCCTCATGGTCATCCCCGACAAGCCGATCCTCGAAGACGACTTCTCCAAGCCCGGCCTCCCCAACAAATCCCAATGGCAACCCCGCCAGGGCACGCGCTGGCTCATCGAAGACGGCGTCCTCCGCGGCCGCCCCTCCACCGCCGAGTTCCAGGCCGCCCACAAGGACCATAGTGGCAAGGAACCCCGCATCGCCGCCCCGTCGATGCCGCAGGACTTCCTCGCCCGCTTCTCCGTCCGCTTCATCGGCGGCTCCGAAACCCCCGTCTGCCCCTTCATCGAATTCAATCACCACGTCTGCCGCCTGCGCCTCAGCGAAAAAATCACCGAGCTCCTCGCCGCCCACGACACCCTCCGCGTCGCCGAGGCGAACTCCGCCGAGTTCCATTACCATCCCAACATCTGGTACCACGTTCTGGCCGAACGCCACGCCGACGAGATCGTCATCCAGATCGCCACCACCCCCACGACGCCAGCAACACCAACGGCGGCAACCACGCTGACCCTCTACGCCAAACACGAATCCATCGCCGGAAAAGCCGCCAGCGGCGCCGCCGGCCTCGGCATCGCCGGCCCCCGCGACGGCGCCGTCGAAATCGACAACGTCAGCATTTTCAGCGTTAACGCGGCGGCGCAGGGGGAATGGGAAGCGAAACGGAAATCACTGCCGACCTACAAGCCGGTGCCACTGAACAAGAAGGGGCAACCTGACCAGTAGCCTTCCGAATTGATGAGTGGCTGAGAGGCCTTCCCCACGTTTGGCGGGCGCGACGGGGCCGACGAGCCATTCACGCCGTTCGCTCGAACTCTGACAAACTGCGAGCGTTCGCGACGGGGACTTAACACGCGCATCGCACGGTGGCATCGTGCGGTCTAGGACCATTGCTCGGGAGAGCTTATGAAGGCACTTGCGGTTTTCGCTGTTGTCGTGGCATCGTCCATTTGGCAGGAAGTTCAGGCTAGCTCCGGTGCGCGCAACTACGACGTTTCCTGCGAGATCACTAACGATGCCGCCGTCCAACTTTATGGCGAGGTGACGTACACGGATAAGGAGGGCAAAGAAAAGACCGTGACGATCAGTGACGGCGCTTCTGCGAAGTACACCACAGAAAATTACATCGCCAGGATTCGCGTTCGGGTTAAAACTGGCGGGCCAACTGGGGCAGGCGTTAAGGTGACCGAGCGCTAACGGGACGTTCGCGATTTCAACCCGTCAACCGGTTGCAGACGACGATCTCGAACTGCAAGGTCTACTCCGCAATCACCCCGGTGCGGTGAGTTGCCTCATTAGTGTTTCTTATAAGCCGCGCGGGCATTCAGT
>JBBRIN010000155.1:0-7556 GCA_038221115.1 Tepidisphaerales bacterium | reverse complement strand
TAGGACGAACCGTACGAGGAGGGAGACCCGAAGGGGCTGCCTCCCGATGAGGAGCCGAAGAGCGTGCCGCTAGGTTGCGAGGTTGGGGCGGGTTGGCCGTCGAGATTGAAACCGGGGTAGACGCGGGTGTCGCGCCCGTTGGCAGCGTAGGTCAGGGCATCGAGGGTGATGGCGGTGACCTTGCCGGAGGCGAGGGGATCACCTGCTTTGACGCGGAGGACGCGGTTCAGGGAGATGTCTTCGACGAAGGCGACGATGTCGTTTTCGACGCGAGTGGCGCCATCGAAGACGAGGTTGCGCTCGGGGCGGTCCGCGAATTGCGTGCTGGGACCGGTAGTTTCGCGGCGAAAATCACCGTCCGGGGCCACATACTGACTCCCTTTAATGAAAATGCTACGGGTGACGAGTGGGCTGTAGTCATTCGGCAACGGCTTGGCGGCAGCGACGGTGAGGCGAGAGGCGTTGCGGTCGTCTCGGCGGGAGTAGCCGCTGCGGTATGAATCGCGGGTGGACGCGGTGGTCGTGGGGCCGGTGGTGGGACGAGTCGTTGGACCGGAGGCGGCGAACTGCGGGCCGACATCGGGCTCGGCGACCGCGGGGGCGGTCGCAGCGCGGGCATCCACCGGCGCGGGATCGGGCGACACGACGATTGAAGGCACTGCCGAAGCCGGAGCGGGGGCCGGAGCGCTGACGGTAGGGACGGGAGCTTCGGCTGGGGCGCTGGCGGGTTGGGGCTGCGCGGTTACGCCGAACGCAATAAACGCGGCAGCAACGAGGGTGATGGCGAGGGGATTCTTATTCATGGTGAGGCTCATCGGTCCCTCCAGGTGTCGAGGCGACTGACGGTGGTTTTGGCAGGCGGCTTTTGGGTGTTGTCCTTTTCGGCTTCGGTGAGCGAGAGGGTGGAGACGCTGAGCTGGACGGTGAGCTTGTCGGTGCCTTCCTGGCGCGGGGTGATCTGCATGTCGGTCACGCGCAGCGGGACGGGGGAGGTTTCCAGGGCCCATACGAGCCGGGAGACGGATCGCATGGAACCGGTGGCGGTCACGTGAAAGCTGGAGACGACGAACTTGTTTTCGGCGGAGCTGCGGTCGGGTTTGAGGATGGTGAGATCGACGCCGGCCTCCTGGGCCCATTCGCGAACGGCGGTGAGGGCCTGGGACATGGCTTCGCCGTCGTCGGTTTTCATGCCGGCGCTCATGGTCACCCAGTCGGGTTTGAGATCCCTTTGCCTGCGCAGGGTTTGGGAGTTTTGACTTTGAGTATGCTGGGCTTTGGAGATGTCCGCGACCACGGCGCCGCGTGTGGCGAAAAACGGTGCGATGACGTAGCTGTAGACGATGAGCGCGCCCAGCGCGCTGCCGACGCCGATTGCGATGTGTTGTTCACGTTTGGAGAGGACCACGATGAATGCTCCGGAGAAACTGTTCGGAAACGAAATCGGATGAATCGATTCAGCTCAGGCCTAGCGTTTGGGGATTGCCGCGGGCGCAGTCGTCGGCGCCACCGCCGGGGCCGGGGGCTTTTCAGCAGGGTTATAGGTGCAGGTGATGGAGAAGGAGACTTCGGCGATGCGGCCGGCGTTGCCGCCGCTGGTTCCGTTGAATTTGATGTCGGAGAATCGGGCTTTGTTGGCCTGGAACTTACCGAGCATGGCGAGGGCGCGCTCCTGGGTGGGGGCTTTCCCGAAGAAGTTGACGACCAGCGCGTGGGAGTCGCCGGATTTGGCGGCGGGGGCGGCGACGGCTCCGCGGCTTAAATCGATTTTCTTCTCTTCCTTTTCCTTGATGTTGACGGTGGTGGCGTAGGTTTGGCCGTCCTCGGGAACCAGACGCGTGATGTCACGGAGACATGCGACGTAGCGAGGATTGTCGGATTTCCACTGCTGGGCGAACTCGACCTTTTTGACGAAAGTATCGGCTTCCTTGACGCGGGGGGCATTGACCTTGATGTCAGCATTGTCGGCGGCGAGTTCGCCCTGGAGCTTCTGGAGGTTGACGTATCCGTAAATGCTCAGGCCGATGACGAGGACGGCGGCGATGGCGGACCAGATCATCCAGTTGGCGATGCGGCGAATCTTCGGGGGTGCGAGGCGCGAGTGAAGGAAATCGACGGCGAGGCGGTCGGTGCCGAGGGCGGAGAGCGCGAGGGCGACGGCGGGAGCATAGGCGCGGCCGCCGCCATTGCGGGCGGCTTCGCTGGTGGTGACGCCGAGCGAGGGGAGATCGCCGTTCTTGACGCGCATGCCGAGGCCTTCGGCGAGGCGGTCGGCGGTGGAGGGGCCGGTAGCGTGCGAGGCGCCGTTGGCGGAGCCGTCCCAGAGGATCAGCTCGCGGGCGGAGCCATTGAGGGAACCATTGACCGGCAGAGTGGAGACGGCGCGGCGCAGCTCGCTGAGGAAGAGGGCTTCGGGCGCGGGGGCGCGGAGATGGCGGAGGGCATTGGGGATGTCACCGCTTTGGGCGGTGAGCTCTGCGCCACCGGAGGCGAGGGTGAGCACGACGGCGTTTTTGGAGACGGTGCGGCCGGTGGCGGCGCCCAGGACGGTGGCGGAGGCGGTGATCGCGATGGCATCGAGGCGGGCGGCGGTGCAGATTTGCTCGGCCATGTCGACGTATTTGCGGGGAGTAGCCACCAGCAGGACGTTTTGCGCGCCGGAAGAGGACTTTCCCGGGCGGCCCGTGTAGTCGTAAACGAGGTCTTTCAGCTCGGAGGAGAATTCACCTTCGGCCTGGAGGCGAAGCATGTCGGCGATGGTTGCGTCGTCGGTGGGTGGGACTTCCTTGGTTTTGACGAGGAGCCACTTGGCGGGGAGGCCGACGACGGCGTGACGCGCGGAAAAGCTGTTTTCCTTGAGGAAAGCGGCAAGGGCAGCGCCCAGCTCGACGGGGGTTTGGGGGCCGATGCCGGACGGGTAGGTGAACTCCGCGAGGCGCTTTGCCTCGGAGCGATCGCCGATGAGAACCACCTCGGCGACGGCGACGGAGCGTTCACCGACTGCTAAACCCAATACTTTGCTATATCGCGGCGGTTTCAAAGGACTCCCGAGTCAAAATTGACAGCTATTAGTAGCGTTTCAGAGGCTAAATCTTCCAACAAATCGGTGAATCCGTCCACCGACAGGTGTTTGGACAACTGATGCGGGCAGCGCAGGTTAAGCGTCGCGCGGCGGAGCGGTACGGTCAGCGGATGCCGGAGCCGCCGGTGACCGGATTGGAGCCGTTATTCGATCCCAGCGCGGGGGCCTGATAGCGCCCGGCACGGAGGTCGTCCTGAATGCCGCGGTCGAGGGGCCAACCCAGACCGGTGATGTCGCGACGGTAAACGATCTTTGCGGGAAGTTTGGTGGCGTCAATGACAACGCGGACCCGCTTGAAGGCGCGGCCATCGCCGCTGACGGCGACGATGTCAGCGGAGTATACGAACGAACGGGTGGTAACGTTGCCGGCAATACCGGCGGCCTTGGCGGGATCGATGGCGGTGAAGATCCAGGCGAAGCTGGTGGTATCTGCGTTGGCGCGATTGGTGACGAGGTTGTCGGCGTCGCCGTCGCTGAGGTTGCCGGGAAGTGCCATGAGGACTTCCTTGGGCGCGGTATTCACATTGACCAGTCCGGTGAGGGTCTTAGCGGTGCTGGTGGTGATCTGATCGACGAGGAGGGAAAACTCGTCGGGCTTCATGGTGGATTTGAGATAGAAGTCGCCGATGTTGGCGAAGGCCTTGGTGATGGTTGGCGTGCCGCCCTTGCCGCCTTTGCCGCCACCGCCGCCGCCGGCGCGGGCGATGATGTTCTGGATGGCCGACACGATCGCCGTCGCGCGGTTTTTGTCGGTGATGGAGGCATCGATCACTTTTTTCAGCGGGGCGGTATCGCTGCTGTTGACGTTGATGCGAGCTTTGCCATCGACGGTTTTGTTGGGTTCGACGCTGTAGCAGGTGACGTAGTTGATGATGCCGCGGATCTCGGCGGCGACGCCGCTGAAGCCGCCGGAGGAAATACCGTTGCTGTTGGTGCTCTGTTCGTTGGTGTCGATGACGCCGTCGCGATTCGGGTCCTGGCCATAAAGCAGATCGAGCGTCATGCCCTTGATGAGCTTGAGCTCTTCGACGGTTTCGAAGGGGGCGTTCTTGGCAGAGTAGGGTTGGGGCAGAGAGAGGTAATAGTCGCTCTCGGCGCCGTTGCCGCTGCTGTTGTCGTCGGGGTCGCGCCAGTCGATGATGGCATCAGCGACGTCTGGGGTCATACCGGGAAGCATCGCGAGCTCTTCGGACTTCGCGGAGTTGAGATTTACCTTGGCGGACTCGTCCTGAACGCCGAAGCCGTAAAGTTGATCGGTGGTCGGGTCGGCGCGCAGCAGCCAGAAATAGCCGTCGCCGACCGGCACGGCCTCGCCGGACGCGGTGAGGACGGTGATGGGGTCGCCCGGGGCGCCTTCGACCTGCGAGAGGACGTATTGCTCGGCGCCGCGCTCGATGGCGTCGGCTTCGAGGGCTGAGACGCGGTTTTTGGCGGCGATGCTCTCGACGCGCATGGAGCGGGCGAGCACGAGAATGACGCTGGAGAGGATGACGATGATCCAGAGTGCCGTGACGAGGATGACGCCGCGACGGCGACTGGACGCGAGAGTGGAAGGTGCGCCGCGCGCCATGGCTTAGAAACCTCCAGTGGTGCCCGAGGTGGTGGCGTTGGCGTCATTCACGACGCTCGATGAGGAAACGGCGAAGATGCGTACGAAGTGAAGGGGCGGCGATTTGGTATCGACGGTTCCGTCGGCGTTTTTGCGATCGAGATCGAGGGTGACCTCGACGGCGGCGGGGAGCTCGTTGTTGTCCTGGCTGCTGTCCCAGAAGTCGGACCACTCGGTTCCGTCGTAGTAGCGGAGGTTGAAGCCGGCGACGCCGCGGCAGATGACTTCATCGTCGGTGAGAGGCTCCTGGGGAGAAAGGAGATTGGCGGCGACGCGGCGGACGAGGACGTGATCGTTCGCGCTGTCGGTGATGACCATCAGCTCAATTCTGCGGATGTCGCCATCACCGGTGTCGTGAGTAGGGCCATCGGACGTCGAATAGAGGACGAGGTCGTCGCCGTCGCGGCCCCGGTCGTCTTTCTGGTCGAGACCGACGAAGGGTCCGGCGATGTATGCGGTGGCTGTAGTGGTTGACGCGGCGGTGGAATCGGTGGAAACGGCGGAGTTGGGGTTGGGGGGGACGACGTTTTCGATGTCGGAGCGAATGAGGTCCATCGCCACCTCGATGGATCGGCCGGGGGCGACGGCGGCTTCGGCCGTGGACTTGGCGCGGATGGCGACGCGAAGGCTCTGAAAGAGAGACAAGGAAACGATAGCCACCATCGCGAGGGCGACAAGCAGTTCGAGCAGGGTGAAACCGCGGCGGCGCGCTCCGACGGCGCCGCGGTCGGCGGTAAGGGAACGTCGGTCGAGGATAAACGGTGTGCGGTGCTTCACGGCAATCAGGGGACGGATGATGACGAGGTTGAGGAACTCGATGAGGACGTATCGGTGACATAGACGAGGGTGCTGAGTTGGATGTATTGGTCGCCGGTGCGTCCTTTCCAGGTGACGCGAAGATCCAACTGGCGCGGCGGATTGGTGGCGGCGTTGGAGCCGCTGGTGCTGCTGGAGCTGAGGCTGCTGGCGGCGCCGGTGTTGACGGATTGGGCGGGCTGCCAATCGATGACGGTGGCTTCCCAGCGATAGTCGGGCCAATCCTGGCCGAAATCGCCGGCGAGGGATCCGCCGGAGGACCACTGCTGGGTGACGACGATCTCGGAAAGCTTGGCCTGGCCGAGCGCGCCGGCTTCGGTGCGATGACGGGCGGTGCTGGCGGCGCTGAGGCAGACGGAGACGCCGTTCATGGCGACGGGGAGGACGATCGCCATGAGCGCGATGGTGGCGAGGACTTCAATGAGAGTGAAGCCGGTCGCGGCGCGGAGGTTGGGGCGACGTCGGGAGTTCATGGCCGTCGGGAAGAGGGCTCGTCGGGGCGGAGAATGCGAAAGAGCTCGGTGGCGGATTCGCAGGCGATTTCGCTGATATTGTTTTGTTCGTCGGTGAGGCGGATGTAGCAGGGGTCGACGCGGCCGGTGGAACGGAAGACCAGATAGGTGCCGTCCTGCTGCTGAGGAGCGTCGGTCTGCATGCGCACGCCGTCGGGAAGGCGGTTGGGCGCGCCCCAGCCGTTGACGGGGTCGACGAAGGCGCCGGCGTCCTGAACGGTGAGCCAGTAGACGTTGTTCGTGGAATCGAGATTAAGGCGGTACGTCCGACCCTCGGTGACGGCCATCGAGCGGGCGTAGTACGCAATGGCGACAAGCTGAGTGGCGGCGTCGCCGGTGCGGCGGCCCTTGGCTGCGCCGCTCAGAGTCGGCGCCACCATGGCCATGAGCACGGTGAGAATCAACATGACGAGGACAAGCTCGAGCAAGGTGAAGCCGCGAGGTTGTCGGGTCATGCGTGACATGGCGTTGGCGGTGTTGGGAAACTAGTGTTGGGTCCAGTTGTCCTGGTCGTCGGGCGTGCCTTCCTGTCCGTCGGCGCCGGTGGTGGAGAGGTCAAAGCCGCGGGTGTTGTGAGTGCCGGGATAGCGGTAGAGGTACTCGTGACCCCACGGGTCATGAGGCACCTGCTTGACGTAGGGACCGTTCCAGGCTTTGACGTTGGCGGGCGGATCGACCAGAGCGCGGAGGCCTTCGTCATTGGTGGGATAGCGGCCGGCGTCGACCTCGAACTGGTCGAGCGCGACTTCCAGACCGTGGACGTCCTGGCCGGCGGCGGCGATGCGGGCCTGCTCGCCGCGTCCGGCAAGCTTGGGGATCACAACGGCGGCGAGAACCGCGAGGATGACGAGCACGAGCAACAGCTCGATGAGCGTGAAGCCGCGGCGGATCGCGACTCGAAACGAACGGTTTGTCATGGTGGATTCTCTCATGGGGCACTCACTTAGGACGGGGTTTGGGGTTACTTGATGAGTTCCTGAAGGTTGAAGACCGGAAGCAACATGCCGACGACGACGGTGCCGATGAGGCCCGCCATCATGAAGAGCATGAGGGGTTCCATGATAGTGACGAGAAGGCGAAGCTGGCGATCGAGGTCGGCCTCGTAAGAGGCGGAGAGGCGGATAAGCTCCTTGTCGAGACGGCCGGTTTCTTCGGCGACCGCGATCATCTCGACCACCGACGGGGGAAATAAGCGGGTGCTGGTGCCGAGGCTCTTGGAGAGGGCGGAGCCGCGCTGGACCTCTTCGATGGCGTGGAGGACGGTGTCGGCCAGCGTCTGATTACCGATGGCCTCGCGGGCGGTGCGCAGGGAGGACACGAGTGGGACGCCGGCGCCGACGAGCGTGCCGAGCATGCGGCAGAAACGGACGAGTGCGAAATGAGCGACGATGGTGCCGAGGATGGGGGTGCCGAGGACGATCTGCTCGAGGGTACGGCGGCCGGCTTCGGTGTTCACGGCCCGCTTGGCGAGGATGACCAGGCAGATGACGGCGCCGGCGACGAAGAGGCCATAATGCTTGAGAATGTCGCTGGCGGCGAT
>JBBRIN010000154.1:0-7580 GCA_038221115.1 Tepidisphaerales bacterium | reverse complement strand
TGGGCGACAAGGGAAGCGGCAGCGAGGCCGAGAGTGCCGATGAAGCAGAGACAGTGACCCGGAAAGCCGTTGCTGTAGAACATCGTATCCATCCTTTCGAGACGAAACCTCCGACCCGATCACGGAACACCCGTGAACGGTTTGGTGGCCGATGTAGTGGCGGGGATCGTTGATGGAACCGTCAAAGGCCTGGCCTTGGGCCGAGGCTCCGCAATGGCAAAGAGCTTGTCGCGCGTCATGATGTATAGCACGCCGTTGGCATAAACCGGCGTCGAGTAGACGACCGTGTCCATGTCGTGCCGGCCGATGAGCCTCTCCCGCCCCGCCGCCTCCAAGACATAGACAAATCCGTTCTCGCAGCCTTGGTAGACCTTTCCAT
The DNA here is from genome assembly GCA_038221115.1 of Tepidisphaerales bacterium. Lineage (GTDB taxonomy): Bacteria > Planctomycetota > Phycisphaerae > Tepidisphaerales > Tepidisphaeraceae > JANXVV01. Next base: position 7,201 of record JBBRIN010000154.1, on the reverse strand, counting down.
CGCACACGAGCGGCGAACCCCACGTCGGCGAGTCCATCTCGTATGTCCACATATGCCGCCCCGTCCGGGCGGAGAGACAATGCATAAAGCCGGAAAAATCCGCCACGAACAGCAGCCCGGTGGCGGGATCAATCGCGACCGTTGCCATCGTTCGGTTCATTCGCTCCGCCCCCGGAAGGTTCCAGTTTCTGGTCCCCGGTTTACTCCAGTTGGTCGTTGCGAACTTCCACACCACCCCGCTGTTCGGATTGTGCATGCCCCGGCGACGAACTGCTAAAGGATCCGGCGGGCCGCCGGGCTGCGTGGCTGCGGCTTGCGTCGCCGCGGGAGCGTCGAGTTCTTCGCTGATGTCCCCGCGGCGGGTCACGTCCACGCACCAGAGCACCCCAGGCCCCTCACCGTGCTCGGGGTCCTGGCCGTTGGCGATGTACAGCCGGTTCTCGAAGACGATCGGCGTGGCGAGCAATTCGTTGCGGGTCTGCGGTAAATGGCGTCCTTGGAATTGGTGTCAAATCTCCAGAGGATCTTGCCCGTCTGCGCCTCATACCCATAGACCCACCCGTCGCCTAGCGGAGCGATCACAACATCAGTTCCATTGATCTGCACTACGCTGGGGTTTGCCCATTGGCCATGAAGGACTCGCTCGCCCGGTGAGTTGTCCGTCCAGACGACCGTTCCCGTATTCTTGTTCAGGCAGACGACCGACGGCGCTTCGGGTGCGACGACGTGCTTGTGAGTGTTGTCAACGCCGTTGCCGGTGATCACGTACACGAAGTCGCCCCAGATGACCGGCGAGCAGTTGGTCATGTTGTGCGGGAAGACGCCCAGTCGCTTGATCATATCGACCGACCAGACGACCTTCGGGGGCCCGTTTTGCGCATCTCGAATCCGCAAGTTCAGGCAGACGACCTCGCATCGGTTGGTGCAATACCAGAGTCGTTGGGATTCGGCGTCGACGAACGGGCTGGAGGTCAGTCCCTCCGTGGGCCAGTCGTTGACGCGGCCGCTGGGAAGCTTGGGGCTGAGCCGCTGCCAGAGGAACTTTCCGGTCGCCTCTTCAAAAGCCATTAAGACACCGGCGTCGGCGGTGAAAGCGCTGATCAGCACGATCTAGAGCTAAGCCGAATGTTCCAACTAACGCGCGCCATCAGGACACGAGCCATCGTCAACCACACCCTTGTCATCTGCCCGCAATCGGGCTAACAGGAACAGGCGCGCGACTTTCCAATCGCGCTGCACGGTCTTTTCCGATAACCCCATCAATTCCGCCGTTTTTTCTTCGGATAGCCCGGCGAAGTACCGGTACATGACCACCTGGTGCCGTCGCTCATCCTCCCGCTTCAGGTCCTGAAGTGCGTTATCCAAGGCCTCCCAATCCGTCTCGTCAGGATCGACTTGGCGCGCTCCCGGGAGTTGGTCTACGTCCTCCAGGTTTACGCGGCGTGCATCTCCGCCGCGCTTGCGCGCCCCGCGGGCGCGGTCGTAATCCACCAGGATCTGTCGCATGGCCAGGGCCGCGGCGTTAAAGAAGTGGCGACTGCTCTGCCAGTCCATCCCACCTCCAGCGAGCTCAGCGAAGGCTTCATGCACGAGTGCGGTAGGCTGCAGTGTGTATCCTGGCCGCTTCGCGCTTACGTATAACCGCGCTCTCCGTCGCAGTTCCTCATACACTAGCGGGAGCAAGTCTCGGACGGCAGCGGTGTCGCCCCGACCAGCCCGGGCCAATATGACACTGACCTGGGAGCTGGCACCTACTTGCTCCCCGGCCGCAGCTGAAGATACGGGGTCCGGCGGCGATGACATGGTGATCCTTGTGTGAGCAGATCCGAGGAACACACTCTGTACGCGGACGATGGGTTCGCCTCAATCTCCTTTTCCATCGACTGATTCCAATACCGACGCCGCACCGGTGTCGATGAACCCTCCGGGCGAGCGAAGGCGGAAGCTACGGAACGCGAAAACGCCGCGATATGCGATGAGGCCCATTCCGGATGGCGACGGTAGTTCGAACGGCTGATTCAGCGACAGAGTGGAAACTGGACCTTCCCATTTAACCAGGCTTGCGCCATCCAGCTCAGCGGACACACGAGCGGTGAGTCCGTCGACCTGAACATGCGCCGCCAACACGTAACGGCGGCCGGTCTCCAGCCGCAGTCCCGCCACCCGATCTGTCCGCGCGTCAATTCTCTTTCCATTGATTGTGTCCAGTCCGCTCAGGTAGCCCACCTCGCGATAGCCCGCCACCTCAATGTTGCACTGGCGCGTGCCAACTGGAAGAACAATCCCGAACGATCCTTCATCCGACCGCCGCTCCACCTCGATCTCAACGTCGTAGTCACCCAGGGGCTGCACCGGTGCTTGCAGGACCATCTCTCTGGTTCCTTGCGCTGACATGATCCCGCCGTCCTTGGACCATTGACCCGTCACCGCGTCCGCCGCCGTGCATCTTGCCAGCACATCCAGAGGCGCATCGCTTCGTGCACCCCCGCGCCAAGTCACCAGGGATCCTACCCCACCGCCTTGGCCGCCTCCAAAAAGCCAGCCTCCAGTCTTCGACCACGCCGCGGCGTACATTTCCGACGGCGCATCTCGAAGCACCATCACGTCCCGGCCTGCCACGGTGTCCCATACATGGACGGTCCGGTCCTCGTGCACCGTCGCCAGGCGTCGCCCATCCGGCGACACTGCCATCCGTTTCCAGATTTTGTATGGGACGGGCATACTCCATCGCATCTTCCCCGAGGGCCATGACGCTGCCGTGAGTTCGCCCGTGCGAATTCCATAGACTGCATCCCCTGATGGCGAAAACACCTGCCCTTTCCATGGAAAATCGTCCGCTGACCACGACCTGATCAGCCGGCCGTCCCGCGCGCTTAACTCACGCGTTCCCGATCGCCGGCTTCCCACCAACACGTTGCTCCCGCCAGGACACGCCGTGAGACCTTCGATCAATTCGTGCGCTGCCGTACTTGCCCAGAGACGCTTGCCGGTAGCAACGTCAAAGGCCGCAACATTACCCAGCACCGACCCGGCTATGAGTACGCGGTCGCCGTCCGCGAACCCCAGCCCATTGGTCCGGCCAGCCGGCCCCGCGAAACGGACGATTTCTCGGCCATCGTGCGCGTCGTACACGGTGAGTTCCCCGTCGTGGCGACCAGCGGCCAGCCGATCGCCCGATTCACTCCACGCCACGACCCGCATCGCGATCTTTCCATCCGTTTCCTTTATTCCCTGAAATGCTCCCGAGTCCCCAAACACCTGAATCTGACCGAAACCGGCGGTCGCAATTCGGCCCGACTTCGGATCGGCCGCTACGTCGAAGATTGCCTGGATGCCCGACAAGTCAACGGCAGACGGACTACCCATCGTCCAAACCGACACCGTGCCTGACGCAAGCGCCGTCGCCACCAGATCCCCGCCCCGCGACATTGCCACGCGCTTCACCGGTTGGCGGTCGGGCGTCTGTAACAGCCGTACCACTCCGCCGCCGGCGGATTCGTATACCGTCGCTCCAGTCTGGTGCCCCACGACAATACGATCGCGGCTAACGGCCACCCATCGATCAGTCTCAGCGGAGGAAGACGGCACTGTGTGCCGCCATCGAGTGACGCCGCTGTCTTGGTCTCTGGCCGCTACCAGCCCGAAAGTGGTCCCTGTGATGATCGTACCGCCGCCGGGAGTAAATGCTAAGCCCGCGGGAATCGCCCCGTACGCGACCACTAGTGCGTGAACGCGGTACGGCGTTCCGGTCCGCAAATCCCAGATTCGCACCCGTGTGCTCTTGCAACCGCCGGCGACGTGCGTCCCATCCCCACTCACCGCCACTGAAACCACGCGATCTTCTTCCGAATAGTACCGGGTCAGCACTCCGCCGGTTTTAGAGTCGATCCGCACGAGTCCCGCCTCGCAGAGACACAAGAGCGAGGAACCATCAGGTGCGAACTCGATGTGCGAGATCCGGCCGATCGTGCTCGATGGAGTCGCCACGGTCTTTAGCGTACTCGCGTCCCAAATCTCGACTTGCCCCGACGCGCCCGCCACGGCCAGCCGCTCTCCCAATAGGCTGTAGCCAAGAGCCAAAACCTCGTTATTCCATGAACGCGACGCGATGCGGTTCCGCCGGCCCTGGTTCAAATCCCACACTTCCACAACCGATCCAGAGGCCAGTGTAAGAAAGTCGGACTTGGGACTAAATGCAAGCCCTGCAATCGGTTTGTCTTTGCCTTCGGATGATCCGGCCATCGGCTTGCGGATCCACCGTGTCACTTCAGCACTCGCGCGCGATAGATAGAACCATTCCCAGGCGCGTAGGTCCGCAGGGCACGTCGCGAGCAACTCCCGAGCGCGAAGGAAATCGCCACCTTTTACCTCCGCATCCGCGAGGGCAACGATGCCGAAATACAGGGCGCGACGCGCCGATTCCGCTTCGTCGACAGCCCGCTGCTTTTCGCTTTCGGCCAGTCGCCGCTGCTGATCTTTCTCGATATTCGCGGCGACTACCGTATTCTTTTCCCGTCGGATCTTGATGTAGGCGTAACCGGCGACGCCGACGAGCCCGATCAATATCGCCGCCGCGATACCGACGCGCACGCGGTATTTCCTGATCTTCTTTTTCAGCAGGTAGGTTGCCGTCGGCGGCTGGGCCACCAGTGGGTCGCCCTTCAGATACCGCCCCAAGTCAGCGGCCAACCCTCCCGCCGTGCCATACCGCCGCTCGGGCTCCCTGGATAACGCCTTTCCCAGTAGCGCCTCCAGATCCCGGTCCGCCGCGGGCTCGATCGCCTTCAGCCGCTTGGGTTCCTGCTCGCTGATCCGCTTCATGATGTCCAGGGCCGACCCGGAAGTGTCATGGGGGAATTGGCCGCTGAGCAAGTGGAACAGGATCACCCCCAGCGTGTAGACGTCGCTGCGCGTATCCAGTTGGTCGATGCGTCCGGCGGCCTGCTCGGGGCTCATATAGGCTGGCGTGCCCATAGCGTCGACATCTACAGGTAGCATCTGCCCGTCCCCTTCCAGTGCCTTGGCCAGGCCGAAGTCCAGTACTCGGGGCTGTCCCGCGGCGTCAATGAGGATGTTCAAGCTTCACGCATCGTGCAGTGAACACCTATCGCCCGCGCGTTCATCCGCGACGAATTGAAGCTCCTTTGACTCACTAATTGTGATGCACTCCCGGCAGAACCCCCGATCCCGCGTGTTTGCCGGATAGCTTGCCAGTGCAAGGCGCTTCCCCAACATCGCCAACATCTCCTCCATGCGCCGAAGCTCCACCTCCGGAGAGGGGCGCGTCAGATCAGTCCTTCGCCGATGCTGTAGAGCGTCGCGGTTTTCTGGCTTTGTGCGGCCGCGAGCGGAAACTTTCGCACCCCGAGAGCATCAAAGTCTCATTCAGCAACGGGGAACGCCGTATGTCGCGCCTCGTCCGCCAGCTCCTAAACGCCTGCGCTGTGCTCTCGCTCCTGCTGTGTCTGGGCACGATTGCGATCGCGATCCGTACCCGCTCCCGTCCCCCCGATACTGTCGTCGCCGGCTACTGGAATTACACGCCCCACCCCCAAGCCAGCGGCTATTTTGACGCGTGGAAATCCGCCGTCACCACCGCGCCGGGCCGCTGGACGGGCTGCCTGGTCTTCACTGAATGTGTCGCCGGCCCCGGCCGCTCCGAGCCCGCACCCCGTTCACCGCGAATACTTGATTCTACCCCGGACCTTGTCGACTCTATCAAGGACGACTGCGACGACACCCTGCGAACCCTTCCTCCCGATCGGGGCTTCGCGGGCGTTGTGTACGCCACCCGCCTCTGGGGCCGCCACCGCGAGGTGTACCTCATTACCGCCCCCCATACGACCACCGCCACAGCGTTCGCCATCCTGCCAGCGGCAAGGATCACAATATTATTGAGGTGGCTCTGCAGGTACTGCTCCACCTTTCGCTGATACTCCAATCCGGTCATTCTCGGAATGTCGATGATCCCGCCCTCGTGCACACCGGTGATCTCGTCCTCGAAATCCGTGAACACGATGTGCCGCTTGGTCTTGTCCAGCAGGGGAACCAGCTCGCGCAAGCGCAGCCGCATCTCCTCCAGCCCTGCGATATCGATGCCCACCCAGAACTCGGTCTCCTGCATCGCCTGCAGATAGCCGAGCTGCGCTTTCGGGTGAAGAATGGTCCGCGGAAGAACCAGAGGAACCTACAAGACTGCGGGGGTGGCTAGCCTCTCCAGGGTGTTATTTGACGTGCTCCCATGTCACCATTTTCAGCCAATCATCCTTCCCGCTCATGTACGACAGAAAGAGTTTCATGGCCATGTCGCGCGGATATTTCTTCGTGGTCTGGTACGTGTGCTGATCGCCGCCGTCCTGGTATTGGAAACTCAATTTGCTATCCGAATCCCAGTTCGCCTGGATGCCATGGGTTTCGTCCCGATTTAGATAGACGGCCAATGCCTTGTCGCCATCGAGCGCGGCCAAGGCGGCTTTGATCTGCTCGGCGCTGGGGTTCTTTGCAATCGTGGCGTTGTTGTCGTTGCCCAATGTGTAGACCACCTGGACCTCTGAAGGTGAAGTGGCGGTGCTCGGATGTTGTTCGGCGCGGACGAATCCCGCCAGCATCCAGAACGTTACAAGCGTGTAGGGTAACCGCATCTTCTTCCTCCAATGGCGATATAACGTAATTCCGTTGAGCGGTCGCGGCGCACGCGCGACGCTCGGCAGCTCGGCTACTTATATCACATCATGCCGAACGATCGCCGCGCCTCCCGCCCCGGCGGCATGGACGATCGACAAGATCGACCGACGGGGGGCAGGGATTGGCGTCTGGGTGGACGGGACGATCCACGGCCACCGCTTCCAAGCCCTGGTCTTCCCCGAGCACGTCGAGGTAGCCGAGTACGAGATCGGCGATAGCCGCATCTCCAAGCTCTGGCTGCAGCGGCTTTCGGATCGCGTGGAGGTCTACAGGGACCGGGGGCTGGACCGGGCGCCGGCGGATGCGATGGCTGCGGCGATCGTCGACTTGCTTTGTGCGGGGCTCGCCGAGTACACGTGGCCGGACGCACCGGCTGGCACCTAGAGCACTTTTCGTCTTGCTGGCGCGCCAGCGGAAGAAAGATGTTAATGTTGTCGCTCAAAGGAGTCACGGCATGGAAGCCTATCCGCAGAAGATTCGGGAACTGATTTTGGGCGCGTACGATCAAGGGTTAGAG
>JBBRIN010000153.1:0-7591 GCA_038221115.1 Tepidisphaerales bacterium | reverse complement strand
CAAATTCTACAGCTCGGACGGCTACCAGATCGAGGCCGACTTCACGGTGGTGTGGGGTCGGTCGCCGGCCGATGCGCCGAACATCGTGGCCAACATCGGCGGCGTCGACAACGTCCGCGACAACGTGATCGAGCCGGCCATGAAGGCCGCATGCCAGAACGAGGGGGCGCGCTATTCGGCCAAGGAGCTGATCCAGGGCTCTACCCGCAGCGAGTTCCAGGACGCGCTGTCGACGGCGCTGGAAGAGCATGTGAAGGCCCGCAACGTCCACATCCTCCTGGCGCTGATTCGCAACATCACGGTGCGCGACAATACCGGCAAGGACCAGACCAACGGCCTGCTGGCGACGATCCAGCAGACCAACATCGAGAAGGAGCGCGACCTCACGAACCAGCAGAAAACCCTCACCGCGACCAAGAAGGCCACGCTGGAACAGGAACAGAAGATGGTGGACGTCGCGCGCGAGACTGTCGCGGGTGAGACGAAGGTAAAGACCGCCGGCCTGAAGGCGGAGGGCGAGAAGAAGGCGGCGGAGATTGCGGCGGAGCTGGAGGTGAAGGTCGCGCAGGTTCAGAAGCAGATCGCGGAGCTGGAAGCGCAGCGGACGCAGATTCTGGGCAAGGCGGAGGCGGACGTGGCCCGCATGCGCAACGAAGCGGACGCCAAGGGCGCCAAGCTGATGATCGACGCCTTTGGGACCCCGCAGGCATACAACCTGTACATCTTCGCCAAGAGCTTTGAGCCTCAGGATCTGCGGATGATCTTCGCAGGCCCGGGCACGTTCTGGACGGATTTGAAGAGTTTCGAGCAGGTGGGGGCGACGCAGGTGATCAAGCAGGCGCAGGAAAAGAAATGATTGCGATCATTTTTTCCACCGCGTTATGCACCGCTCAAGTTCAAGCTTTTTGAGGGCTTAGCGATTGCGGTGGATAAGTGTTTCGGCGGGAAATGCTTTTCTTTCGGCAGCAAGACGACGCGCGGTAAATTATCCTTCGTCGTCGGGCAGGAAACTGACCGTCGAAATTGGAGAAGGCTTCGAATACGGAGTCCGGTTCCTTCGAGCAACATCGAGCGAGGCGCGGAAGCGTCTAAGGCCGTGCAAAGCAAGGAAGTGCGGGCACGGCGGGAATCGGCGGCCAGCGACGAGGTCACCCGAAACTGACCGCGGTTTAACAAAACGCGGGAGGAGAGCTCCCCATTTCAGCGGCACGCCGGACCCAGGGCGCAAGAGCAGGCCGGTGACGGTTCGCGAAGCGTGTCCGATCCTAGGAACAGGGTCCGGGAGGCGTGCCGCAAGGCGCGTCGCAGCGAAATCCCACGGCCGTCCAGTCGGGAAACCGCCAAGCCGCCCCGTTGGGCGCGCGATCGCGGCGGAGACAGTCGCGATCCATACCGTCTGTGTCGAGCGTCTTCGCAAGGAGCGCTTGGCGCTGAGCGGACCGAGGCGGGCCCAGGCCACGAAGCAGGTTGCTCAGTAGAATCGGTCCGATACCGTTGAAAGGTCCGCGTTTCCACTTCGCGAGTGGAGGTGCGGGCCTTTCGGCATTTTTAGGGCCTTCCTCGTCGCGGTTAAACTGCTCGCGACATTGTTCGCCGAGCTCGATCGCAAGGGCTGAACCTCCCCCGTCACATTATACCCTCAGCCCGCGGAGGATGAACTCGATCGCCTGCCCGATCAGAGAATGGTCGAACTGCGACAGGTTCAGCGAGATCATGGCGTAGCCGATGCCGATGTTGATCAGTTGCCAGGCGGGGACGCGCGGGTCCATGCCTTTGTGAAAGACGCCGGCCTTCTGGCCCTCGCTGATGACGCTCACGAAAAATGCCTCGATCTGGTCGTAGTGTTCGCGCATCACCTTCAGCACCTTCGGGTCCCGGCTGGTCGACAGCGCGCCGTGGAGCACGTGATAGGCGTCGGAGAGTCGTTGGATGTGCGTCGGGTATTCGGCGGCGACCCGGCGGATGCGCTCGGCGGGGTCGGTGACGCCGTCGATCAATTGGCGCCACTGCTGCATCGTGTGATCGCTCATGGCGCGAACGATGGCAACGAACATTTCCTGCTTGCTCTTGAAGTGTCGGTACAGGATCGGCTCGGTGACGCCGGCCGCTTCGGCGATGGCGGCGGTGGTGGTGGCCTCGTAGCCGTGTTTGGCGAAGAGTTTGGTCGCGACCTCAACCAACTGCTCGCGACGCTCAGGAGCTTTCAAGCGCATGCGATACGTCTTATCGACCGGCCGCTCATTTGGAAAGGGGGTTGGGCAGGATCGTTGAAGGCGCATCTGGTGAGATCGACGTTCGCGGATGCCCTTCTGTGAGCATAAAACCGGTTCCGAATGCGCGCAGCTTCAGCCGTTCGCCGGTGTGATCGAGCAACGGCAACCGCATGAAATCGGCGAAAGATCGTGCATCACGGCGCAGGCACTGGCCGTTTCCATGCGCGAGTAGATTGATTCGTTTGCTGCCCGCCACGATGTTCAACTCGTAGCAGCAATAGGGGGCGGAGCGATTGCGGCCCCGGCTCTGCATGCCGGCTCCCTTGGACAAGACCTGAAGAGCTGTCGCCGAGCGCAACGAGTGCTCCTCAGCCCTGGTGCCGCCCGAAACGCGGACGGTCCCTGCGACGCGGTCGATCCGGACGCGCCGGGAAAACGCAACGATCAACGTTCCCACGATGAAGAAAATCAGCCCCCCAAGCAGTGGTCCGATTGAGACGATCGTCTCAAAGAAGCCGTGCCCGGTGACTCTCCATATCCCCACGCTGAGCAGGGCCATGCCAATTCCGGCAAATAAGGAGCCGAAGAGGAAACCGCTGAAAGTACGGCGAATGTGCGCGGTGTCCTGACGGATCATAATGCGTCCCGTGGCGAATCCCGCGGCATCGCCGATGGCCGGCGACGTCTCCACTTCTGGCGGCAGCTTCGTTGACGCGCCGCAGGGCACTGCGCCTTCTTTCTGCACGGTCTGGCACGTTGCACAGGTCATCCCCTCCTCGCCGGCGGCGTCCTCATCGCACACCGGGCAGCGCCGGTACGCGGTGCTGCGCCGCCGCAGATGTACGATCAGGGCAATCGCCGGAATGATCAGCAGTCCCGCCACCACCGACCACCATGGAATCGCCACGTAATGCACGGTCCTGGGCGCGGGGCGAATGGTGATCGTGTCCGATGCGAAGCCCCCTCCTGTCCATTCTGGCTCGCGAACCGCCGGTGCAAGGAACATCCGCCCGGCGTCGCGCCCGGATTTGTATTCCCACCCTTTCAATCCGGGCCATCGGCCGAGTCCCGGACCGGTTCTCGTGACGACATACAGCCGGCCATGCGCGGAGCGCAGATAGACTGCACCCGACTGCGCAGTGGGTGTGTGCGTCAGGTGCATCGGCGTGTCCGTGCTCACCGCCAGCAGCACGATCGCAGCAATCGCCAGGATGAGGCAGATCGGTGTGAGAAACGTCAGCAGTCCGCGGATCATGAAGCCATGGTAACGGGCGAGGCGCTTATAAAACCATGATCCACACAATAATCGCGCGGCCGCCGGCGTAGTTTCCCTGCCCGCCGTTGCGGGTACAACTCGCGGGTATGACTTTGGCTTCAACCGCTTCGATTAAACCGCGCCTTCTCACCGGCGACACGCCCACCGGCAAGCTTCACCTGGGCCACTACGTCGGCAGCGTCGAAAACCGTCTCGCTCTCCAGGATGACTACGACTGCTACTTCCTCATTGCCAACAAACACGCCTTCACGACGCGCGCCGATCGCCCGGCGGACATTCGCCAGAGCGTGTTCGATATCGCGACCGATTGGCTGGCGGTGGGGATCGATCCGGCGAAGAGCCACATGTTCATTCAGAGCGAGGTACCGGCCATCGACGAGCTGACGTTCTTCTTCGCGATGCTGATTCCGTTCAACCGGGTGATGCGAAATCCGACGTTGGCGCAGGAGATCAAGGACAAGGATCTGGGGGACAAGTATCCGTTCGGTTTTCCGATGTACACGGTGGGGCAATGCGCGGACATCCTGGCGTTTCGGCCGGCGATCGTTCCGGTGGGCGAGGACCAGATCCCGCATCTGGAGCTGACGCGCGAGGTGGCGCGGAAGTTCGACCAGCTCTATTGCGGCGTCGATCCGCACGCGGAAGACAAGGACTATTTGAAGAAGGGGGGCTTGTTCCCGATCATCGAGGCGAAGGTGGGGCGCGTGCGGAGGCTGGTGGGCCTGGGCGCGCCGGGGCCAAGCGGCGATCTGCTGAAGATGAGCAAGTCGTTGAACAACGCGATTTTTCTTTCGGACGACGCCGACACGGTGCAGAAGAGGGTGATGGGGATGTACACCGATCCCAAGCGACTGCGCGCGACGGATCCGGGCGAGGCGGACCCGGCGAAAAACCCGCTTTGGGCTCTTCATGATGCGTTCAACCCGGACAAGGCATGGGTCGCCGACCAGCAGGAGGCGTATCGCGGTGGAAAAGTCGGCGACGTGGTTATCAAGCGCAAGCTGATCGAGGTGCTGAACGTTCTGATCGCTCCGATTCGCGAGCGACGGAGGCACTTTGAAGAACGGCCGGATGACGTCATGGACGCGCTGCGGCAAGGGACGGCACGGGCCAACGAGACGGCGGAGGAAACCCTGGCCTTGGCGAAGGCCGCGATGAAGCAGGACTATTTCGGTCGGGAACTCCGGATAAAGTAGCGCGGGTTAGGGATCGAAGGCAGGGGCTGTCTCGGATTGGGCATCGGTCCAGAAGCGATCGGTGCCGGATGCCTTCTCTTGAATGCGCGTGGTGAGCTCGCGCACGCGGGCGTCGTTGCGGACGGCGGTGATGTTGGCGGTGACGTTCGAGGGCCCCACCGGGTCTTTCAGGTCGCCGCGCGCGCGGGTAGGGGAGATCTGGCCGTCACCGATGGTGATCTCGGCGACGTCTCCCTTGGACTTCAGTTTCACGAAAGCGGCGCCCTGGTAATGGAGCATATCGGTGCGACCAGAGGATTCGCCGCTGAAGACATACCAGTGGACGATGGCGTTGGTGACGGAGGACTCTTTGACCATGGCGCCGGAAACGGGACGCCAGAAGACGTGGACGAGCATGGCCTGCTGAAGCGGCGGCTGGGCCACGGGCTGAAGCGGGCGCTTGTGGCCCGAAAAGTTTGAAGCGCGGAGGGTGTCGTTGACCAGAACGATGTCGTACTCGCCATCCCTGCTACTGCTGATGTAGGCGCCGGGGAAAGACTGGTAGACGCTCTTTTGGGTGCGGGTGGCCTGGGGTGGCGAGAACGTGACGCGGGCGTCGCCGGTGGAGTGGCAGCCGGTGAGGGTCGCTACGAACAGGATGTGGAGGAGGGCTTTCATGGAGCGTCCTTGCTTACGACGACAGGTTCCCCGTTACCCTCTCTCAAAATAAGAGGGGCAGTTGCCAAAAGACGGACGACGGCGGCTTTAAACCAAACCGAGAAGCGCTAGCGTATCCCGTTCGACGATGCCGCGAAGCGCTTCGCGGGGGACGACGGGCAGATTCGTGCCTTGGGCGAGCTGGTTGATGCTATACAGCGTCTCGATGCACTCGGTGGCGTTCGTGTACGGGAAGTCGCTGCCGAATAACAGCTTATCGATGACGCCGTACTCGTAGGCGGAGATGAGCGAGTTGTAGGCCTGCCAGGGTCGGCGGAGCAGCCCCGACACGTCGGCGAAGACGTTCGCGTGCTTGCCGAGCATCAGGATCGTCTCGTCGACCCAGGGCTGCCCTAACTGAGCGATCACGATGCGAAGCTGGGGAAAGCTGCGCGCCACCTCGTCGATGAGATAGGGCCGGCCGTATTCCAGCTTGGAGTGTTCGTTAAACTGGCTGCCGGGGTGGACGAGCAGCGGCATCCCGAGGCGCTCGGCCTCGGCGTACACCCGCATGGCCCGGCTGTCGGTGGGGTGGAAGTCCTGGTTGGCCGGCGACACGGTGATGCCGCGAAGTTGCAGGTCGTTTCGGGCGGCGCGAACTTCAGAAACCGACCCTCTTTCGGTGGGGTCAATTCCCGCAAACCCAATCAGCTTCTGGGGGAACCGTCGAACGTAATCGGAGACGTACTGATTGGGGATCTCGGCCCGCAGATACCGGCTTTTAAAGCCCAGGACGATCGACTTGTCGACGGTGGCGCTCTGTGCCCAGTGATGCTCGGCATCGGCGGCGGGAAGGGATCGCCATACGGTGCGGGTGGGGCTGATCCGCGGCACCGCCCCGTGCCGGCGACGCGGCAGATCCCCCAGGTCGATCTGGCCCAGCTGGTCGGGCGACTGCCAAACGTGCGTGTGACAATCTACAATCATAAACCGGTACCCTTGGCAGACCATCCGTGGCGGCCGATGACTCCTCGTGTGCAATCAGATCCAACGACGTCGAACGAAATGTTGCCCTTCCTGCACAAGGCTGACGGCGGTCAGTCAAGCCCGGCGGTCGTCCACAAGCCTTCCGCACGGGATAAACTACTCTAGGGATTTCGGGGGCCAGGTCAAAGGAATCGGCCCGATCCGTAAAATCCTACCGCACCCTCAACCCATCGGTTTGGCGAGGGATACTTCAATTATCGGACGTTCCCGCGATGGTGCTTTGGCAGAATCCTAAGATCCTGCTGATACTGGTGTTGTGAGTTCATCAGGATGAACGCGGCGAGCAGGATGATCGCCACGAAAGCGGCGGCGATGTCCCCGCGCCGTTTGAAGACCAGCAGCCGATGCCTGCGGGGAGGGCTCACCTTTTCGATCTCATCCATGGGAGCTTTCTTGCGGTCACGCCACCGGCAGGCCTTCTAGCCTACCGCGCGCTCGACTTCGGAGGCATAGAGGGCGGCAACTTGTTGGGTGAGCGGGCCGGGCTGACCGTTGGCGATGGGTTTACGCTCGAGGTTACACAGGGGCATAATCCCCATGATGCTGTTGGTGAGAAACAGTTCGTCGGCGTCGAGGAGTTGATTGACGTCGATGGCGGCGGGGCGCGCGGGGATGCCGGCTTGTTGGGCGAGGTCGAGGACGATACGCCGGGTGACTCCCGGGAGGGTGGCACTTTTGGGGTAGGGGCATGCGGGGGCGATGGAGGGGTCGTTCAGGTCCTCGGGGGTGGGTGGCGTGAGGAGCTCGCCGTTTTTGATGAGGAAGATGTTTGAGATGGAGCCGGACTGGAGGAAGTTGTGAACGTTGAACCAGAGCGCCTCGCCGGCGCCGCGCTGGGTGGCGGATTTAAGGGCCGCGAGGCGGGAGAGGTAGTTGAGGGTCTTATGGCCGGCCTGCAGGTCGTAGGGGTTGAGCTTTTGCTCATCGAGCAGGATGGCGGTGACGCCACGGTCGTAGAACTCGAAGGGGTAGGGCTCGAACTTGGCGGCGGTCAGCAGAGCAGTCGGAGCGAGGCGAGTACCGTGAACCGGGTCCTGCTCGGCGATGCCCCGAGTGACGGTCAGGCGAAGGCGGGCGTGGGTGAGGTTGTTGCGCTCGAGCAGTTCATGGGCGGCGCCGATCAGCACCTCGTCTTTGTATTTGAGCGGGATGAATAGGGCTTCGCAGGATTTACGCAGGCGCGCCAGGTGCAGGTCCAGGCGGAAGATTTTGCCGCCGTAGGA
>JBBRIN010000152.1:0-7591 GCA_038221115.1 Tepidisphaerales bacterium | reverse complement strand
AGAAGCAACACGTCCGTCAGGCACGCCCCCAGCAATGTCGCCACGAAAGCCGGCCCCGGCCCCCAGAAGTAGCCGCCCCCAATTACAATCAACAGCAGCGGCCCAAACGGCGCCACCCGCCCCAGTGACGGCACCACCATCGCAACCAACAGCGTGACGCCCAACGTAGATGCAACCGCGTACCCGTACGGCAGCAGTACCGCGCGCGACCACACCCTTCGGCGACCGACGCTGAACGGCGCTCTGCGCACAGCAGGCAGACTCGAAGCTGGTATAAGCCCAGTCTCCATCCCGGATAATCCTGCGGATGCCATCCCGCCCAAACGCGCCCGCCGCCACACTGCGTCCGCGCGGCAACCGTGCTCCAAATCCAGTCCCACAATATGCCCGCCCCCATTCGCGTTCCAGAATAATCCCGGCCGCTCCCCTTACATCCCCATCACAGAACCGCACCGGTTTTTCTTCGCTGCCGGAACGTTAATCCCGTTAACCCCGCAAATTTCCTCCATTTTCCCAAAAACCTTCAAACCCGGACCCATAAAAATGCCCCTCGATGCGGTGCACTCATATTTTTTGGTGCCAATGTTTGAAACCGGGTTATCTTTGGACCAGCCGCGGCCGGCGATGGAGCGGCCGGGCATTTGAATCGATCGGTCCTGAGGGTAACGCGTCCATGGCTTCGCAGGCAGACCACAGCTCCGCGGCTATCGCAGATCAGTTGCGCCACACGGTCAACACGCGCCATCAGGTCCGTTGGGTCGACATCGCCAAGGCCATCGGCATTTCCCTCATGGTCTTCGGCCACGTCTGGCGCGGCATGGCCGGCGCACGCGTCGGCGCCGGCGCTCGTTCCATCCCCATCTTCGCGGCCATCGACCTCGTCATCTACTCCTTTCACATGCCCCTGTTCTTCTTCCTCTCCGGTCTGTTCATTCAACAGAGCGTCAAGAAGTCCTCCGCCGCATTCTTCGGACACAAGCTCCGCACCATCGCCTACCCCTACGCACTCTGGTCCATCCTCCAGTGTCTCGCCGCCTCGCTCGTCGTCGGCTACACCAACAGCCGCATCCCTCCCATCGACGTCATCCGCGGCCTGGCCATCCACCCCTACATGCAGTTCTGGTTCCTCTACGTCCTCATGCTCTGCATGGCCGCCTATTGGCTCGGCAACGCCCTCGGCCTCGGGCGCAAAGGCTTCTTCGCCGCCGCCGTCCTCGCCCACGTCGCCGGCCCCTGGATCCACCTCGCGCACATCGGCCCCGCCTTCGCCTGGCTGGCCGACTGGTACGTCCTCTACGAGTGGCGCGCCAACGTCATCTACTTTGCCGCCGGTGCCCTCGCCGCCCCCGCGCTGATGAAGTGGACACCCCGTCTCCCCTCCAGCCTCCTCACTCTCCTCACACTCGCCGGCCTCACCGGCGCAGCCGCTTTAGCCCCATTGCACGACACCCCCTGGAGCTACGCAACCAACGTCCTGGCCGCATATCTGGGTATCCTCGCCATCTGCGCCGCAGCCATCGCCCTCTCGCGCCGCCCCATCTCCGACGCACTCGTCAAGCTCGGTAACGCCACCCTCCCCATCTTCGCCGCCCACGTCATCCTCACCGGCGCCGCTCGCGTCCTCCTCCAACGCGGCCTCCACATCAACCTCATCTCCGTCCACCTCATCGTCGGCTTCACCCTCGGGCTCTTCGGCCCCATCGCCCTCAATTCCCTCGCGATCCGCCTCGGCGTGCCTTACCTTTTTGATTTCCGCCTCAAACGCCCACCCGCTCCCCCAACCCCCGCTCCCATTTCCACAGAACCCTTCGCCTCCACTCGCGCCGCCTAGCTCTAACTCTCACAAATTCCCGTCCCCCGCCCCTCGGCCGTGCCCATTCCTCCCATTCCCGCCCTCACTCTGTACCGCCTGCACCTCAGCCGTCGGGGGCCTCCCCAACGTGATATTCTCCACGCCTCGCACCTTAGGGTTCGCATACGTCCAAACCTCCCCCGCATGCTCTCCGTGGCTGATGATCACCGTCCACCACAGATCAAAGTCCGGCCCGTAATCGATCACCATCACCGCCATCCCCTCCCCGCGCGGCGTCTTCATCGGGATCGGTGGATTCAACTGCAACATCGATTGCATGGCACGCCTCCGGTTAACCTCGCCCCATCTGCACCCGCTCCTCCTCCCCATCTCATCATAGGGCCTTCGTCCGATCCCGAATACTTTGTTTCATGCAAGTCCGATAACTGCGCCGAAGAATTCCTTGTGACCCCCTCCGACCCCCGATACGATACGTCGCCTTTCCAAGCGGTCCCGCGGGGGTTTGCCGTCGCATTCGATCCTGGCCCTGCCGACTGCCGTAGGAAGGTCCCATGAAGCTGGTCGTTACCATTCCCGCGTTGAACGAGGAAAAGACCATCGCCCAAGTCGTCCGCGGCGTCCCCCGCGATATCCCCTCCATCACCGAAACCGAAGTCATCGTCATCAACGATGGGTCCACCGACCGCACCCAGCGCGAAGCCGAATCCGCCGGCGCTTTCGTCGTCACCTTGCGCGGCGGCGATGGCCTCGGCGTCGTCTTCCGCACCGGACTCGAACGCGCCATGCGCCGCGGAGGCGACATCATCGTCAACATCGACGGCGACGGACAATTCAACCCCGACGACATCCGCAAGCTCATCGAACCCCTCCTCCAAGACAAGGCCGACTTCGTCACCTGCTCCCGCTTCGCCGACCCCTCCCTCCACCCTACGATGCCCACCGTCAAATATTACGGCAACCAGGCCGTCACCGGAATCATCAACTGGATCTGCGGCGGCACCAAATTCACCGACGTCTCCTGCGGCTTCCGCGCCTTCACCCGCGAGGCCGCCTATCGCCTCACCCTCTTCGGACGCTACACCTACACCCAGGAAACCTTCATCGACCTGTTCAGCAAGGGCGTCCGCATGGCCGAGGTACCCCTCAAGGTCCGCGGCGTTCGCGAGCACGGCAAAAGCCGCGTCGCCTCCAGCATTTTCAAATACGCCACCAACAGCTTCCCCATCATCATGCGCGCCATGCGCGACATTCAGCCGCTCAAGTTCTTCGGCGGTATCGCCCTCTCCCTCTTCCTCATGGGCTCCATCACCCTCGGCTTCATCACCGGCTGGTACTTCTACCACTCCCACAAAACCTCCCCCTTCACCTCCCTCATCTCCATCGGCGGCATCCTCATCACCCTCTCGTTCCTCCTCGGCGTCCTCGCCCTCCTCGCCGACATGCTCGGCCGACACCGCCGCATCAGCGAAGAACTCCTCTACCTCGCCCGCCGCCGCATCTACTCCAACCGCCGCACCCAGCATGCCGCCCTCCCCCCTCAACATGAGGTCCGCGAAGAAACCGCCAACCACGCCCCACTCCTCACCCTCCACGATTCCTGGTGCCTCCCCGTCATCCGCTCCGTCCCACCCGAAGCCATCCCCCCCGTCGAAAAACCCATCGTCCAACGCTCCGCCTAGAGATATGGTGGGGCAGACATTCCTGTCTGCCTCTTTGTAAAGCCGCGACCGCTGGTCGCGGTTTAACCGCCAGTGAAGCAGACACGCCACTTCGACTGAACCCCGAACCCTGAACCCTTGCCTTCCCCCACCCGCGCCACCTTCGTCACCACCACCTATCCCCTACAACCGCGCGATTCGATACCAGGCTTCGTAGCGGATTTGGCTCGTCATTTGGTCCGCGACCAGAACGTTGCCGTCCGCGTCCTCGCCCCCCACCACCCTGGCGTCCCACTCCAAGAAACCATCGACGGCGTCCACATCGAACGCTTCCAATACGCCCTCAACCCCAATCGCCAATGCCTCGCCTACGGCGCCGGCATCCCCGACAACGTCCGCAACAACCCCCGCGCCAAGTTCCAGATCCCCGGCTTCTTCGCCTCCATGGCCGCCGCCGTCTGGCGCTCACTCGCCGACACCGACATCATCCACGCCCACTGGGTCGAGCCCGCCTTCATCGCCGCCATCGCCAACACCTTCGCGCGCAAGCCCCTCGCCATCACCGTCCACTCTCTCCGCCCCAAGCCCGACCACATCAGCCGTCTCGCCCTCAAATGGGCCGACCGCGCCCTCTTCAACAGCCGCTTCACCATGCAACAAGCGCACGATCTCGGCTACAAATCGAACGGCCAGGTCATCTACCAGGGCTACGACCAGGACACCTTCGGCAAGCTTCCCCGCACCGGTCACGCCCGCGCACAACTCGGCATCCCGCATGAAGCCCCCCTCGTCACCGCCATCGGCCGCATGGTCCCCTTCAAAGGCATGGAAATCCTCGCCGCCGCCGCCAATGACATTCTCGCCACTCACCCCACCGCCCATCTCATCCTCGCCGGCGACGGCCCCTGCCGCCCCGAAGTCCTCCGCATCGCCGACGCCTCTCCCCACCGCAACCGCATCCACCTCCCCGGCAAAATGCCCCGCGATCGAGTCGCCCAAACCCTCGCCGACTCCGACATCTTCGTCATGCCCAGCATCATCGACTCCCGCGGCCGAACCGAAACCCTCGGCGTCGCCGCCCTCGAAGCCATGGCCTCCAACGTCCCCGTCGTCGCCTCCCAGGTCGGCGGCCTCACCGAAACCATCACCCACAACCAAACCGGCCTCCTCGTCCCCCCCACCAATCCCCCCGCCCTCGCCGCCGCCATCAACCAAATGCTCGACGATGCTCCTCTCCGCACCCGCGTCGCCACCGCCGCCCGCGCGCGCGCCGAGCGCGACTTCGCCTGGCCCGCCCTAGCCGCCCAAGTCGCCGCCGTGTACCGTGAACTCACAACGACGCGCCATCGCTAAACCCGGCGAATCGCACTGCCCCCTCGCTTGCGTCTTCGCGATTCTCTTCTAGACACGAGGCCCCCGCCCGATGAGCATCGCCGCCTATCTCAAGAAAAACCGCATCGCCTACCAGGAAGCCAACCGCGACGACCAGCGCCACTGGTACTTCTCCCCCGCCGGCGTACGCCTCCTCCAAGCCTGGCACCGCTCCCTCGCCGCACACCTCCACGGCCGCACCCTCGACGTCGGCGCAGGACAACTCCCCCTCCGCCCCCTCGTCCAACAATACGGCGGCCAATACGAAAGCATCGACATCGAACGCCGACACCCCGACCTCATCCACGTCGGCGACGCCCAAACCCTTGCCAACTTCCCCGACAACACCTACGACACCGTCATCAGCTCCCAAGTCCTCGAACACCTCCCCGACCCCTTCGCCGCCTTCGCCGCCATCGCCCGCGGCCTTAAACCCGGCGGAAAACTCATCCTCCCCAGCCCCCACCTCAGCCGCATGCACGAGGTCCCCCACGACTACTACCGCTTCACCGAATTCGGCCTCCGCGCCATGTCCGAGCGCGTCGCCCTCACTCCTCTCGAAACCTACCCCAACGGCGGACTCATCACCTTCCTCGGCCAACAAACCTGCAGTCTCTGGATGACCGTCATGTGGGGCATCCCCCTCCTCCGCTGGCCCGCCTACGCCCTCAACCGTCTCGCCGTCTCGATTTTCTTGGGCCTCGACCGCCTCATCGGCTTCCCACGCCTCTACCCCACCACCCTCACCCTCGTCGCCCAAAAACCCCCCTCCCCTATCCCCATTTAGCCGGCTCGCTCGCGAGCCGAGTCAAGAGTCTCAACCAGCTTGCATCCCTCGCTTCAATCATCGTCGTCCTCCATTACACCATTGCCGAAGGGCGACCGGCGGAGTTTCGCGCATTTCCATGATGCCGCGCCGCGCCGCATCCACTACAATACGACCATGAGCGAGCCGATTGTCATCGATCCGGATATCTCCCAACGACCCAACCTCTGAGGCTACCCCGTGACCACCCAAACCCTGACGCTGAGCGCCTATACGAACGCGAATATTCGAGTGGAGACGGTGTGAGTAATTCAGTTGCTTGGTGTATAATAAACATATGACTGATACGGGCACCCATGTCGTGGTGGACGCGGGCGAGAAGGGACTCGATGACCTTCTGCAAATTGTCCGCACGCAGGGCCGCACCGTCCGAATCTGCGTGGCCGGCAAACCGGTGGCGGACTTGCGCCCATCCATTGAGACTGTCGATCCACTTCAAACCCATACGGAACTGCAGGGCGAGCAACTCGACCCCAATGCATTCGCGCCGGCGAGCGACGAAGAGTGGCCGTTGGAAGCGCGGTGACTCATCGCAGCTCAAATGCTCCTGCTCGACACCTGCACTTTCTTCTGGCTTACTTCGCGGCAGCAGGAGCTTTCTCCGGCGGCGCGGGATTCCATCGCCCGCAACGCCGAGGCGCTCTATGTATCCGCGATTTCCGGCTTGGAATTGGCGTTGAAACACCATGACGGAAAGCTTCACCTGCCTACGCCGGCCCCGATTTGGTTTCCGGCGGCACTCGCCGCGCATGGACTTCAGGTCGTTCCGGTCACTGCCGACATTGCGATCGCATCCGCCTTGCTTCCCAGAATCCACAATGATCCCTTTGACCGCATCCTTCTTGCCACCGCGTCCCTCCGCGCGATGACGATAGTCACGCCCGATCGAGAGTTCCCGAAATATCCGGGCGCTCAGGTGCTTTGGTGAATCGCTGGTGAATGCTCACGACGTGGGCGGGATTCGACCGGACTTTCCGTTTCGGCGCTGCCGCCCCGACCCGCGAGAACGCGCTTCCTGATTCCGTAGCGTCTCTCGCTCCACCGAGTCGACCAATGTCGCGGCCCGGACATTGAGCGCTTGGCACAGCCGAATGAGCGTGTCGAGAGTGGGGGAGTTCTGGTTCAACTCGACCATGCTCACGTAGTTTCGGCTTAGCTTCGCCTTGAAACCTAATTCCTCTTGCGAGAGTCCCGCGGCCTTCCGAGCATTGCGGATTTCTTCGCCAATCACTCGTGCGGATGATCTTGCTTGACAGGCGCGCGGTCTTCCAAGTATACTTGGAATGTTCGGGCAGGGTGAGGTCGCCGGTCACGGCACGGTCGGACGATGCCTCCGCGCCCAAAACCCTGCGCCTTTCAGAAGGAGGAGTGAGCCATGCCCAATATTCCAGGGTCCCTAGGGACACCGCGCACCTGCCGACGCTATCCCGGATGCCTCATCCGTGCCCTCCTTGGGCTTCTAACGCTTGTTGCCGTTCCTGGCGCTCACGCCGCCCAATACACGATCGCCGACTTGGGGATCATCTCCGGCGATTCCTCAAGCGGCGGTAGCGCTATCAACGCCTCGGGTCAGGTGGCCGGCACTTCCAGTAGCGGGTTCTTTTCGTCTCACGCATTCCGCTACAGCGGCGGAACAATGCAAAACTTGGGATCTCTTAACGGCAGTTCCACAACTAGCACTCAGGGGAACGCCATTAACGCCGGCGGGCAGGTGGCCGGCTTTTCCGACAGTAGCGATGGCCACATTCATGCTTTCCGTTATAGCGGTAGCTCGATGCAGGATCTCGGAAGCTTGGGCACGCTCGGCAACGCTTATAGCTACGGCTACGGAATCAACGACAGCAGCCAAGTGGTTGGAGACTCCTATATTAACGCGGGTCCGCTGCACGCGTTCTTGTTTAGCGGCAGCACCATGAGTGACCT
>JBBRIN010000151.1:0-7613 GCA_038221115.1 Tepidisphaerales bacterium | reverse complement strand
TGGGTCTTCAGTGGAGTATCATAGCATTATCGTGGAAGTAAAACCGCTTCAAATTGGCAGCGTCCGGCTCGCGACGAACCTTCTGCTCGCGCCGATCGCGGGGTACTGCGATGTCTCGTTCCGCCTGGTCGCGCGCTCCTGCGGCGGGGTGGGGATGGCCTGCACCGATCTGCTCAGCCCCGAAGGAATTCTTCGGCAGACCCCGCGGAGCGTCAACATCGCAGCCACCAACGACGACGATGCCCCGCTCGCGATGCAGCTGTACGGCTCCGATGTCGAGCGCCTCTGCGAGGCGGCGCGCTGGGCCGAAGACCACGGCGCTCACGTCGTCGACATCAACATGGGATGCCCCGTCGACAAAGTGACCAAGCGCGACGGCGGATCAAAGCTGTTGTGCGATCCGGACCGCACCCTGCGAATGGTGGAGCGGATCAAGGCGGCGCTGCGGCGCGTTCCGCTGACCGCCAAGCTGCGCCTGGGATGGGATGATTCCTGCATCGTCGCCCCGTCGCTGGCGGCACGCCTGGAAGACGCGGGCGTCGCGATGATCACCATCCACGGCCGCACAACCGAAATGCGCTTCTCCGGCGCCGCACGCCTCGACGGCATCGCGGAAGTGGTCGCAGCCGTCAAGCGCATCCCCGTCATCGGCAACGGCGACGTCCGCACGCCGCACGATGCCAGGCACATGATCGACTACACCAAATGCGCCGGCGTGATGATCGGGCGCGGCGCGCTCTCCATGCCCTGGATCTTCCGCGACACATGGAGCTACCTGACCACGGGAGTTATTCCGGCCGCCCCCACGATCGAACAAAAGTGCCGGCTGATGTCCGAGCACTTTCACGGGATGCGCCGCCACCGCAACGAGCGAAGCGCCGTCATCGAGTTCCGCAAGCGCATCAGTTGGTACGCCAAGCAGATGAACCCCTGCCGGACGCTGCGGCAGGAAATGCTGGCGATCGACAGCGCCGCCGATTTTGATGACGCCGTGCGGCGGTTTCTCGACTGGCGGTTCGCCTACGAACGCGACGTGTTGGCGGGACGGCGAGCTGTCGACACAGAGCTGGCCGAGGTTGCTTAACTTCACTTCCCCCGCAAATCGAAACACAGCAGCCGCATCCCCTCGCCCATCGATCCCTGATTGTTCTGACAGAGGTACAGCAGCCCATGACTGAGAACCGGCATCGACCAGCTTTCCGGCGCCGCAAACGGCCAGCTTCGCGAAAGTTCCTTATACCCCGCCGGCGACAGGTCCGCCCACAGCAGATGGCCGTATTCCCCCAGGATGAGGAACCGGCCCTCGACCAGAAGCAGCGAGCACCGCGCCAGGCCGAGCTTCCTCTTCTTCTCGCCGTCCGAAGTCTTCATGACCGCTTCGATGTCCACCTCTTTGCGCCAGACCTCCTTGCCGTCCTTCAGGTCCAGGCAGACGATCGCATTGTCGCTGGGCCCATGCCCGTCGACGCCGTAGAGATATCCGTCCTTCGCGACCGCCGTCATGAAGTGCGTGCCGAGCTTGTCGGTCTTCCACTGCACCTTCGGCGTCATGTCCGGCTGCACCGACACCAGCGCGCTTCCCAGGTTGTAACACTCCGAAATGAACACCCGATCGCCCATCACCAGCGGCGACGATGCATTCACCGACTCGTAGTGCCGGCTGCGCCACGGGAATGCAAAATCCACCGCCCCATTGGCCGGATCGATGCACATCAGCCCGCCCGTCGGTGGCCGGCTTTCCCCACCGGCGAACACGAACACCCGCCGCTTGCCGTTCACCGTCGCCGGGATCGGCGACGCATAGCTCGCGCCCCACTTATTGCTGCGCGTCTCGTCCGTCTTCCAGGCAAGCTCTCCGCTGTTCTTATTGAACGCCACCACGCAAGGCCCGCCCGGCGCGCCGACGTTCACGATCACATGATCTCCCTCGACCAGCGGCGTGCTGCCGACGCCGAAGAAGTTCTGTTGCACCTTGTAATCGCCGTTGACATCGCGCTTCCACTTCACCTGCCCGCTCTGCAACTCGATGCAGTAAAGCTTCCCCTCCGCGCCGAGCGTGAACACCAGCCCGTTGTCCACGACCGGCTGCGCGCGCGGCCCGTCGCAGTACCCGTAACGGTCTTGATACGACGACGGATACGCCACGTGCCAGAACCGCTTGCCCGTCTCCGCCTCAAGGCAATCGACGATTTCTTCATCTCCCACCCGATGCAGCATCACGACGCGGCCCCCGACCACTGCCGGCGCGGAGTAGCCCGTGCCGCGCTTCGCCTCCCACACCAGCGCCGGCCCCCCCGCTGGGAATTCCGCCGGCACGTGCGTCTCGGCGCTCACCGCTTGGTGCGCGTTGCCCAAAAAGCAGGGCCAGTCTTCGGTAACCGCGCCCTTGGCCAATTCCTTTGGCGCAGCGCGGAACGTCAGCCCGTCCCAAGCCTGCGGCTCGCCCGCCCGCGCCCCGAACACGACCAATCCCAGCAATGCACCGGCTAAAAGTTGGGTGGATTTCACCGCCAAAGTGTACCTCCCTTACAATCTCCGCGACACCCATGACCGCCAGGCTTCCCGATCCCCACGCCGACCCCGATCCCGCGATCGCCTCGCAATCGCGAAACAATCGCTCGACGCAGCATCAGTGGAACATTTACGCCACCCATCGGCAGGCCATCGAAAGATTGATCGTCCCCGAATCGGCCGGTCAAACCATCTGCGTGCTCGGCGCCGGGAACTGCAACGATCTCGATCTGCCCTGGCTCATGCAGACCCACCGAGACGTCCATCTGGTGGACCTCGACAAGGCGGCGCTGGAGGCCGGCGTGGCTCGCCAGAAGGTCCAACCAACCAGGCTGCACCTGCACGCGCCGGTTGATCTGACGGACATCGCCGCGAAGGTCTCGGCGTGGTCAAAATCCCCGCCCTCACCCACGCAGATTGACGGCGCAACCCAAACGCTTCTTGAGGCGGTGGCGCTCCCCTGCGCGCCGTGCGACACGGTGCTGTCGCCGTGCGTGCTGACGCAGACCATCAACCCGGTGCGGGATGTCCTGCGCGATCACTATCCGCCCGCGCACCCCTCGGTCCGTGCCCTGCGCGCAGCGCTCCGCGCCAGGCACCTTCGGACACTGGCGGCGGCGTGCAAGCCGGGCGGCCGCGCCGTCATCGCGATCGATCTGATTTCGTCGGAAAAATTCCCGGATCTGCCCCGCGTGCCCGCCGATCAATTGCAGAATTTCATGGATCGATTCACCAGCGACCGCAAGTCGTATCGCGGCCTCGATCCCGCCAGCCTTTCCCGAGCCGTCCGGGAAGACCCCGTGATTCGCCATCAACTCGATTCACCCACATTCACGCCGCCGTGGCTTTGGCACCTGGGGCTGCGGCGGACGTTCCTCGTGTATGCCGCCACCTTTACCCGCAAGTGAGAACACGGCGGAGTCTGCGGTGGCATGGGCGTCCCGCCCATGTTCTTCGGAATGGATATGCCGATCGCTAACAGTAGGCGGTCATTTAGAACACCACCGCGGAGCTCTTTAGGAAGTCCTTGATTGACGTGCTATACGTCGGCGTGACGGACTCGAAGCTCAAGACGACGGCTGGCGCGACGACGGGAGCGCTCGCCGCGGCCGCCACCGACGCCCCGACGTTAATTTTGACGAAGTTGACGTCGGCCCCACTCAGCACGCCGTTAGCGCTCACGTCGCTTCGGAAATTGGTCGCATCGACCGGCACGCCGACATTTATTTTGACGAAGTTCACGTCCGCCCCGCTGACAATGCCGTTGCCGGTAACGTCGCCCTCGAGCGTGCGGAGCGTGAGCGAGGCATTTCCCGCGGTGCTGCCGCCGACGGCAGTGACGCCGGTCAGGCTCACGGTGATCGACTGCGCGTTGCCAACGCTGCCGAGGTTGACGAACACCGCGTTCCCGCTGGGCGTAGCCGCTCCAAGCAGCGTGGCGTTGCCTGCCGCGATCGCCGCACTGGCGGTGGCGATCGGCCGATCGAAGGTGAGTACGACGGTGACGCCGCCCGACAATGCCCGGCACTCAATCCCGGTTGCCCCCGTGAGCGGCAGCGGGATATCGTAGGCCGTTTGGCCCTGGATTCGCCGCGAGACCGCCGATTGAAGCACCGGCGCCGGCACCACGACAGTCCCGCCAGGAAGCGGCCCGTTGTTCGCGCCCACGTGGATGTTCTTCGAGTCCGAGCTGACGAAAAGATCGCCGCCGCCGTTGGCGAGCGCCCTGCCGTTCACATCCTTCCCCAGAACGTTCCCGCTGATGTTCTCGCCGATGCCGGGGAAGACGCCGATGCCCAGGCCCACGTTGCCCGCGACCAGGTTACCCGCGCCCGCGCCGCCAATCACATTCGCGCCGCCGGCGGGAGAACCCTGCTGCGTCACCGCGATGCCCTGCTGCACATTGCCGCGGGCCAGCGTTCCGGTGATGTCGGTGCCGACGTAGTTGCCCTGAAAGGTGTTGTCGTGGCAGTTTGGCGTGTAAAGCACGATGCCGGCGAATCCGCTCGCCGAAAAAATGTTTCGATCCCCCGCCGCGGTGCCGCCGATCGTGTTGCTTGGGCCGCTGACTTCAATGCCGTACCAATTGTTCCCGATCGCGTTCGCCCCCGACCCATCCAGTCCTACGATGTTTCCCTTGACGATGTTGTTGCTGGTGCCCGCGCCGGTGAGCAGGATCCCATCGTGGCCGCTCGCGTCCGACACGTTGTTGATCACCGAGTTGTTCGGCGACTCCTGCAAGGCGATCCCATCGCTCCCGTTCCCGCGGGCGGCCTTGCCGGTGGGATCGACGCCCACCCAGTTCCCCTTGATCAGGTTCGCGCCCAGTCCGACGCCGAAAACATTCCCCAGCACGAAGATGCCGTTGCCGGCGTTGGAGGAGACGATGTTGTTGTTGACCGTGTTGCCCGACGTGTAGACGCCGATGCCATGCACCTTATTGCCCGCGGCGTTGCCGCTCAGGTCCAGGCCGATCCAGTTGTTGCTGATCGTGTTCCCGTTGTACCCGGCGCGCGGAATCGTCGTGACGCCCTGTCCGCCGAAGCCCGTGACGCTCAGACCTTTCAGCGTCGAGTTGCCGAAAAGCTTGAAGCCGTCGGTGTTGCCATCCGTCCCCGCGCCGTCCACACGCACCAGCGGCCTGCCGGCGTAGCCAGGCTGCGTGGTGCCATCGACGATCGCCGCGTCATAAACGCCTGGCAGTTGGCTGGCGATGTGAATGGTTTTGTCAGCCGCCGAGATGTTAAAGGCAATGGTGTCGATGCCGGGAGTGCTGTTGGATAAATCCAATGCCGAGCGCAGCGAGCCTACCCCTGAGTCCGCCGTGTTGACGACCGTGAAGACCGCCATCAGCAGGCGATCCTCCAGCGGCTCAACCATCGCGCGCCGCGGCACCCGCTGCTTCACCGGCCGACGTCCGCGCGACCACCACTTGCTCATGTATCTCCTGAAAAAACCTGAACCTCGACTGACTCATCGGGCTGCCCACCGCGGCAGGCGATGAACTTCTTACCGGTGAACTTGCTTTTTTGAAACTCCTAACGGCGGGTTGTTCCGGTCATACCAGTCGTGTCGCGGCCCGACTTATCAGACCGATGATCGCAGGCTCAAGTCCCCTCCTCCGGTACTCCGGGGGAGGGATAGGGTGGGGGTTACTTCAATCGGGTGGGGGTTACTTCGTGGAGTTTCGCCAATCCATGCTTCGGCATGCCCCTTGCCGCACTTATTGATCTTTAATGCGCCAGCGGAGTAGCTGCGGAACGGCGGGATTGGTCGCGGTGGACATCGTCTTCGGGTCGTACAGCATGTCGCCATACGAGAGCGAGCTGGCGTGCCCGTCATACCAGAGCACGTTGGCGCCCTTGTTGTGCCGGTAAGCCACCGCGCCGCCGTAATGAGGGGCCTGGTGTTTTTCACCCGAGTAGTCGTCGGGTGTTGTCCGGAAATAGCGCTGGGTCGCGTTGGGCGTGGTCGTGCTGGTGCCGACGCTGACGCCTTCGCTGGTGGCATCGGTAAAGAAAATCTTCTCAGAGGAATGGATGACCTGGCCGGTTGTCCAGCCGTTAAAGTATTTCGGGGCGGTGGCAAGGGTCACACCCGGCAACTGGGTGTAGTTCATGCCATAGCTCTCGTGGAGCGTGTAGCCAAACTTATTAGCGTTCTTTTCCGAGAGGATCGAGTCCGGGCACATCGACCCTTTGGCAAAACGCGCTTGCGCGATGTCGATTACATTCATCGTGCGTTCGACGCTGGGGGTCTGGAACCAGTAATGGCGCGTGTCCTCCGCGGGGAGAGGCGGAGCCGTGCCAGGGTCCCACCCCGCGCCCGCGGGCGACCAGCCCCAATAGCCCGGGATGTGCCAGCGGGTGAACTCCGCGCTATACAATTGATCGGCGATGCCCAACTGGCGGATATTCGACAGGCACTTGATCTGCCGCGACGTCGCCATCGCCTTGCTCAGCGCCGGCAGCAGGATCGAGATCAACAGGGCAATGATCCCGATGACCACCAGCAGCTCGACCAGCGTGAATCCAGAACCCACTTTTCGACGAACGTTCATGGCTGACTCCCGGGACAGGAACTCGTTCAGCGGCGCCAAGTCATATGTTGGATACCGCCGAAGGTTTGACCCGTGGAAAGGGTAATTGAGCCAAACGCCGGGAGACACGCAGATTTTACTGACAGCCGGGCAATCAGTTCCGGTCCCCTCCTCCGGTACTCCGGGGGAGGGTTAGGGTGGGGGTTCCGTCGGGTGTGCTATTCCAACCAAGCCCTGAGTAGCTTCAGCAGCCGGGGGAGCGCCGGGGCTTAATCTGGGACCACGTAACCGACGCGAATTCCTGAAGTTCGCCCGCGACGTGACGTACCGTGGCCAGCGAGCCGGTGACGATCGGCGCTTCTCGAACCGTATCGACGCCGGTGGACAGTTGCCCGATCGCTTCTTGCATGCCGTCGCGAACCTGCGAGATATAGATCGCATACTCGATGCCGCGCAAATCCCGAAGCGTCGGCGGCGAGGTGGCAGTCGTTACATGTGCAGGATTTACCGCGACCAGGCGCGGCGGCTCGCTCGGTGCCGACGGGTGCCGCGGCCACAGCGCAACGGCGAGCAGCGCCGCCACGGCCGGCAGCGCCCACCACTGCCAGCGGGCGCGCGGCGGCCGAGCGGCGCCCAGCAGGTCCATCGCAAGGTCGCCCGGATAGCGCAGGGCCCGATAGTCCGCATTCGCCTGGTCGAGTTGGAGTCGAAGTTCACGCATAAGCCGTCCCGTTTGAACTGCAAAGCCTGCACCTACGGTCGGGTGAGGCGGGCGGTCAGCCGCTGCTTGAGCGATCGCAAGGCCTGATGAACCGTCGCTTTCACCGTGCCCTGAGCACACTCCATGGCGGCAGCGGTGTCCTTCACCGAAAGATCCTCAAAGAACCGAAGCACAATCGCCTCGCGCTGCCGATCCGGCAGGTCGGCGAGCACCGCCTGAAGACGCTCCCGATCCTCCGCCAGCTCCGCCGACGCATGCGGCGCTCGACCATGCCCCGGATCGGGTGAATCGTGCCGCTCCGCATGAAGCCGCAGCAAATGATCCTGCCCCTCCATCGGCACC
>JBBRIN010000150.1:0-7652 GCA_038221115.1 Tepidisphaerales bacterium | reverse complement strand
GGAGGCGATCCAGATTCGGTGTTTTCAGGTAGGGATTGCCATGACAGGACAGGTCGCCATAGCCTTGATCGTCGCTGAGCAGGATCAGCACGTTCGGGCGCGTCCCCTGCGCTCTGGACGGGAGCACCAAGAGCGCCATAGACAACACGACCACAATGCTGCCAAGCCCGCGACGTGCCATGTCTACTCCAACCTGATAGGTTTTTAACCGAAATACTTCGCCTCGCCGCTCCTGATCGCCGTCAGATCCAGCTTCCGCGTCGCCAGTTGCGCCGCGCTCGTGGCAAATGTGGGCGATATTTCAATCGCCGCATCCGGCTCGCCGCCTTTGATCGGCACGTCGATGCCCGCCGTTTGCAGCCACCGCGCCGCCCGACGGATCTGGTCGCGACGGCTCGTCGCCGGAGTGTCCACACCCTCCGCGTTTTTCACCGGTGAAAATTCCTCCGCGCGCTCCGTCGTGTAGACAATTGCGTTCTTCGCCAGCGGGATGGCGTCGAACACAAACTGCTCCAGCTTGATCGCATTCGGCTTCTCCGGCTTCACCAGATGGCCCCCATCATCGATGTACGGCACCTTTTTCTCCGCGCGGTGCCAGGGAAGCTTCAGGCGGCCGCCCTGATTCAGGCGCTCGATGAACGACGTCCGCAGCGCGTGGATCGCGATCGAGCCCGCGTTGAAGCGCAACGTGCCGTCGGGGTTGATCTGCAGCGCCAGTGATTCGGGCAGGTCGCTGTACTCGATGACCTGGACGACGCCGTCGGCAAACACGAAGTTACCGACCTTTTCCAAGGCGTTCGCCTTGGGGATGGTCTTGCTGCTCATTTCCGAGCCGGTCACGTCGTGTAGCCCGAGAAACAGCGGATCGATGCTGTGGACGATCGGGTTGTCGACCTGGAAGTAGGACAGGTGCTCGACGCCGCGGCGCTTCATGTCGGCCAGAGCGCCCGACTTGTCGAGAGCGCGGAGCGATCCACCGTGCCCGTCGGGACTGAGGGCCAGCGAGTCCTTCTCCGCGAGCAGCATCTCACCAGTCATCGAGAACGCGGGCATCATGCCCTGCATAAAGATGAACGCGTTCTTTGAGTCGTAGCCGAAGTAATTGTTCTTCTCGAAGAACGCGCGCGTCGGCGCGTCGTTCACCTCGCTGGTCATGATGTACCAGGGAATCGCCTTGCCGGCGTCGCGCGAGTGCGCAATCAACTGCTCGGCGAACACCTGAAACAGCGGCTTGTTCTTGATCGGCGTCACGGGGTACTCCCCCTTGGGCCCTTCATAACCCAGCCGCGTCCCCTGCCCCCCGGCCACAAGGAACGCGCCCACCTTCCCTTGCCGCAGCAATTCGCGCCCCCGCAGCTCTGCGTTCTGGTACAGCTTGCGGTGCTCAGCGCTCGGCACGCGCGGATAGGTCTTCACCGGCTCGATATTCTTAGGGATGGATACTTCCGCTTTTCGCTTGACCTGTGCGTTCACCAGTTCGGCCATGCCGTCGAGATCGAGCGACTCGAGTTGCCGCGCCAGCCTCTGCTGGCCGTCGGGCGAAAGCGCATCGTAGAAGCGGAGCACGCGTCCTTGACCGATCGAATCGAGACGGGCGGCGAACGGAGAACTGGCGGACATGTGCGCGACCTTTCTTCCTGTGTACGCGAGCATTAACGGAATGCCGCCGCGATGGCAATGGCGATATGCAGCGGCCCTGCCAAGATTCCGCTTGGCGCGAGAATTTATCGGACGAGGCTTTTAACTGTTGAAATGAGTAAGCTAGGCAAGCCCAGAGCAAGCAGTGCGAGACCGACTCTAAGTTGCCCTTCGCCCGCCAAGACCGATCCGATGACGACAATGGCGGCGCTACCCAAAACAGATGGGTTCCACAGTGATCCACGTCGCTCGAGGTGGACCGCTCGCCCCGGAGACTGCAATCGCAGGTCGTTATCCCGGATGGGCGCGGCCGGGTGCGGAGATGATTTTGTAGTAGGCGTGACCGCCGCCGATGCACCGTTCGGCGTATAAGGCAAGGAGGTGTGCGCCGGCGGCGTTGACAATTCACGAGCGAAAGAGGACTGCTCCCGCGGTTGCGTGGGTGGCGAGGCGCTCGACTGATTGGCGCTTGTCAGATCAGCGCCGCAACGCGGGCAATATTTCGCTCGGGCTTGGGCCAGGGTGGTGGAGCAGATTGGGCACTCGCTCAGCTTGGCATTCACATCGACATCGTACATCACCGTCGGGCGACCACCACCGTCGGCATTGACACGAGAAAGCAAAGAACCATTCTATCGACCCGACGGTTTGTGCAACGAGTTGTGCAACGCCTCCTTAAGCAATGACGGTTTTGACGTTTAATTCGACTATGCGGTCACAAGCCATTGTAGACAAGTGGCTTACGCATCGTCCGTCATCGGAATTTCGTTGCGAGCCCCTTGGGATGCCCGTATCGTCCTAGTCATGAAGTTCCGCGTCCGAGCGTCCCGGTCGTTACCGGAAACACTTGTCGGGCGAGTTTGATTAGAATCCCCGGCCAACAAAACCGGCGGCTTGTTTGAGAGGAGAGTAGGTAAATGAAGTGGGCGTCGAGAGTCACATTGTTCACGATGGGTGCAGTGCTGGCGGCAGCTGGCGCGCGGCCCGTTGCTGCGTCGCCGGTGGTTCGGTGGCGCGCTCCGCATACCGGGGTCACCAGCCCGGACGGGACGGCCTCGGTTTCCGAGAGCGCCTGCGGTATCGAAGCCTTCCTCGCCATTCTCGCCAACCCGGCGGGCGCGGGCATCGATGAAGCCACCGCCTCTTACCAGATGACCAACCTCAACGCCCTCAAGGCCTTGTCCCTTGGCGGCTTGGGCGGGGTCGGTGAGATTACCGCCGCTGAGATGGACGTGCTCGGCGGCGTCAAGCTCGCCCTCGGTGACCTGCTCGACACTCAGGATGCGATGCTCGTCGAAGCCCAGGCGGCCCAAGACCTTATCAGCGCTCTTCTGGGCGTGCCTCTCGTCGGAATCGACGCCCTCGCAGCCATCGACACGCTCGCCGACTCAGTCGACCTGCAATCGCTGCTCGCGGCACTGCTGTCCAGCGACCTTCCGATTGATGTGACCATCGGCCAGGCCGAGCTCGCGGCCGCCACCGAATCACAGGACGACGGCACCGTGTCCTTCGCCAGCGATCTTGGCGGTGGCGGCGGCGCCTGGTATGGCGGTCACATCGCCAACTTTGGCAACGGCCCCGGCAACGGGAATGGCGGCACCGCCAAATCATATGGCGGTAGCGCTGGTGGCGGCGGAGGTGGCAGCGGTGGTACTTCAGCTAAGCCCCACCATGCTCACCATCACGCGTTGCGAGCTGACGCTGCCGTCGCTGTCCCGCTCCCGGCGGGCGCGTGGGCCGGCCTCGTTCTCATGACGATCCTCGCTGCGGGCCTCAAACTCCGTGGTGTCCGGGTTGCCATCTAAACGAACTGGTGAACGCTCTCTTCAATTGACTCTATAGGCCCCGGCACCCGCCGGGGCCTTTTGCATGGGCAGTCTATCCGCCAAAAACCCGGCCAGAAATCAATTCAGTTCCGTCCCAGCATCTGGTATAAAATCATCTCATTGAAGGGCACTCGGGCACGCCATCGAGGGCTTGTAGACGCGCGAGCAAATCACACGGTGCCCCCTTTGGCGCGATCTATGTCTGCACCATTCGAACACAGGATGCGGGTCCTTATCCTCATCGCCGTCGCTTCGGTCGCCGTCGTCGCGCGGGCTGGACCTCCGCCCTTGACGACCCCCGCCCCGGCCAGCACGACGCCGGCGCCGCAATGGAACCCAACCGCCGACCCCCCCCAGGCCGAGCCGGTGGCGATCGAACGCGAGTATGACCGCTTTCAGGACAAGACGACCATCAAAATGGAAGGCATTCGTCCATCGGTCACCAAAGGCGAGAGCCGCCTTTTCATCAACGTAACGTCGTCGTGCGACGGCACTACCGTCACCGTTAAGCCGCAGAAGGTGGCCATCAATCTGCTGGCCGTCTCCGAGGATTTTCAGTACGCCGATTTGAAGGACAGCCTTCAGCTCATCCTCCTGATCAACAACAACCGCGTGCGTGTGCCCGCCAGATTCATGAAGGCCGGGACCTCCAAGGACCGCTCGCCGCGCGCGCTCGAGTCATTTGTTGCGATCATCGACGCGGACGTGCTGTTGCAGATGGCAACCGGCCGCACCGTCGAGGGGCAGTTGGGAAGCACTGAATTCAAGCTCGGGCCGATGGAACAATTGTCGCTTCGCAAGTTCGCCGAAGCGGTCAAGCTGGTCGACCCCATGCCAAAGGGGGCCGCTGCGGCGATGGAGTCGGCGATCTCGACCGGGCCGGTGCGGGCCGACGCGGTGGCAATCCATCTGGCGCAAGCGCGCATCGACGAGCTTCAGGAAAAGGTCGATCGCCTGACTGCTATGTGCCTCGGAAAGCTGGAGCAATCGAAGGATTATGTCGCCGCGTGCGACGCCGCCACCGACCTCGAGGCCCAGAAGGACAAGACGCCCGCAGGTCCGCAGCGCGCCAATATCAGTCAGCAATGGCTTGAGGCGCGCGCCAAGGTGGCGCTGACCAGATCATCCGCCTTGCTGGAAGACGGCGACCTCGCCGCCGCCCGTCGCGAACTAAGCGACGCGCAGGCAAACATGCGATCGCTGCAGCATGCCTTCGAACGCTCCCGCCATCCATCGGCCTCGCGATGACCCTTCATCCCGAAGAACCGTGTGAAGAAAATGCCTACGCAATGACTCGTTTACCCGGCGGGCTTGCCCGCCGCGTCGAGTGGCATCTTTTCTACGCAACCGTGCGTAGAATGCTCTCGTGACTTCCGAAATTCACAACTGGTTGGAGCCGTTCGGTTTGGACGAGTGGATCCGCGCCCACGTGCTCGAGGTGATGCTCGTCTTGCCCATCGACGTGCGCCGGGACCTGATGGGTGACCCCGCCTTCGTCCTGCACGACTACGACCCCCCGCTCTGGCCCGCCGTCACGCATGTGCCGGTTGGCATTCCCATGGCAGGGCGGCCCAGCCGATCGGTTTCCTTAAAGCGCACGCTGCGCCGCCGGCCGGTTGATTTCGTGCGCTGGGTCATTGCGCATGAGCTGGCACACGCTCATCTTAGGAATCGGGGGCGGTCCGAGCAGGAAGACCCCGAAGTCGCCGCCGATTCCCTCGCCCAAGCCTGGGGATTTCCCCGACCGCCGCGCCGCTGAGCGCATCGCCCAATTCACGTCCCGCGCACGATGCGTCCGATAACTTGTCCAGTGCAAGGCGCGCCGGTAGGGTGTGCCGCCGCTGGAGGTTCATCGCATGCAGAAGCCGAGCATTTTCGGGGCTGTCTTGATCGCCGGGCTCATCGCTGGATGCGCCACCCGCTCTTCATCGCCGCGTCCGTTGGCGCCGCAGGCGTTCTATCCCGGCGAGCGGCGGATCCAGGAAGACCCGCGCCACGAAATCAATCAGACGCAGAACCCTTCCGGCATCACCTTCCCCAGGCCTAAGCCGCCCGAGCCCTTGCCTCCGCCAAAGGTGACCCCGGCCACGCCGTCACCGTCGTCGTCATCGCCGACATCGTCCAACGGAAACTCCGCCGTGCCCGCATCGGCGATAGGCGCATCGAGCGGCCAATTCCAACTGATCGGCAGCGTCGTAGCGCGGGTCAATGACCAGCCCATCTACGCCAACAAGATCCTCACGCTGATCAACCGCCCGCTCGTGCAAAAGGCGAAGGAGCTCGCGGTGGAAGAGTTCAAGAACTTCGCGATGGGCCTCATTCAGAATCAGATTCAGGCCCTGGTGAACGACGAGGTGCTCTTCGCCGCCGCGCAGCGGGCGCTGGGCGATGATGACCGCAAGCTGGCCGACGCCATCACGCAGCAGTGGCGCATCCAGCAGATCACCCAGGCCGGTGGTTCCCTCGAAGTCGCCAAGGCGCGCGCCGCCGCCGACGGCGACGATTTCGATGAACTGGTCAAGCAGCAGTACCGCCGCCACATGATCGAGGTCTTCCGCGAGAAAAAGCTCAAGCCGCGCGTGCAGGTCACCATCGACGACATGCGGCGATACTACGACCGGCATAAAGATGACGAGTTCACCGAGCACGCCTCCGCCCGATTTCGCCTGCTCGAGGTCTCATCCGAAAAGACCGGCGGCCACGAAAAGGCGGTCGACAAGATCCGCCAGAAGCTGGAGCGCGCCCGCAATGGCGATGACTTCACCGCCATCTGCGCCAAGGAAAACGACGACGCCCTCAAGGCCTCCAAGAGCGGCGACATGGGCTGGATCACCAAGGGAAGCTTCGTGCAGGAAAAGGTGGAAGACGCCGTGTGGAAGCTTCAGCCCGGCCAGATCAGCGATGTCATCGACTGCGGCCAAACGCTATACGTTGCAAAGCTGGAAGAGGTGAAGCCGGGCCGAACCCGCGCATTCAACGAGCAGCCGACGGCCGAGCGCTCCTCGGTCCAGGAAGTCATCAAGGACAAGCTCCAAAAGGAACAGCTCCGCGCCCTCAGCGAGGAATTCGACCGCAAGCTCCGACAGGACGCCATCGTCGACACCAACCCGATCATGATCGGCCTATGCCTCGACATGGCCATGCAGCGCTACGCGCTCGCCAGAGCGCAGTGAAGAGGAGCCGGAAGCCAGTAGAACAGAAATGCGAAGCCCGAGCGGATCTCAAATCTCAAATCACTACTGTCCGGTTAAAAGTCGAATAGGTACAACGAGTTACGATTTCCCACTGGGTCGATTATGCGTTCGTCGCTGGAAAACACCTGAAAAACGGGGGTTTTCTCGAAGAGCATGAGGCTCAGCACTTGCAGGATTTCTCCCATCGGTTGCCTGAGGCCCAGTTCTTTTTTGGCGATCGCCACCATCACATAGGCTGACCGCGATCCAGACTTGCGTCTTCACCGCGTTGGGCGTGTTGCCGAAAAATGCCTTGATCCGCAGGTACTGCTTGATCCATTCGAAGAACAGTTCCACCTGCCAGCGGGCCTTATAGAGCTTGGCGACGGTCGAAGCGGCCAGCGTGAAATTGTTGGTCAGAAAGACCAGATGATTGCCCGATGCGGCATCGGTGAAACTCACCCGACGCAACGCCGACGGGTAACGTTTGCGCGACAGCGGCCCGCGCAGCTTGATGGTCTGGTCCGCCCGCAGCCCGCGGTTGCGATCCACTGGACGCGACTCGGTGACGCGAAAATCCAGATTGTCCTTGGCCCGGACGATGAAGAAGGCTTGAGCCAGCGCAAAGCGATGCAGGCGCGCGAAATCGACGAAGCCGCGGTCCATGATGTAGTACGCGCCCGGCTCGAGCGTCAGCTCGTCCAGCACGTTGACTTCGTGCAAGGAACCCTCGGAAACGTTGATAAAACAGGGAATATTGCCACGCAGGTCCAAAAGCGTGTGCAGCTTGACGGCGCTCTTGCGCCGGCGGAACTGCGCCCAGGGAAACAAGGTGAGGCACAGGTCGATGGTGGAGGTGTCGAAGACGTAGACCGCCGCCTTCAGACGGCCGGCGACCGGCTCGCCGGCGTATAGACGCCGGGCGTGGGCGATCAGCGTCATCGCGAAGTCCGCCCAGATGCGCCACGATCGGTTCTCGTTTGCGTCGGCGAGAGTGGAGCGGGAGACGACGCCG